>JBNJDL010000074.1:0-10179 GCA_051744825.1 Bacillota bacterium
GGACTAGGTGGAAAAGCACATGGAGTACCAAGAGAAGATGGATTTATGATAACAGTGGCCTCAGAGATAATGGCTGTATTATGTTTAGCAAATGATTTAATGGAATTAAAGAGAAAAATAGCAGATATAGTAGTAGCCTATGACTATGAAGGAAAGGCAGTAACAGCAGGAGACCTTAAAGTAGAAGGAGCAATGGCAGCACTACTAAAAGATGCAATAAAGCCAAATTTAGTACAGACATTAGAGAACACACCTGCCTTTATCCATGGAGGACCATTTGCCAATATAGCCCATGGATGTAATAGTGCGATGGCAACAAAGATGGCAATGAAGTTATCAGATATAACAGTGACAGAAGCAGGATTTGGAGCAGACTTAGGAGCAGAGAAATTCTTTAATATAAAGTGTAGATATGCAGACCTAAATCCAGATGCAACAGTAATAGTAGCAACAGCAAGAGCACTTAAGATGCATGGAGGAGTAGCAAAGGATAATCTAGAAGAAGAAAACTTAGAAGCCCTAGAAGCAGGAATAGAAAACTTAGAAAAACACATAGAAAATGTACAGAAATTTGGAGTACCACTGGTAGTAGCAATAAATAGATTTCCACATGATACAGAAGCAGAATTAGAATTAATCAGAGAAAAAGTAGAAGAGCTTGGAGCAGAAGTGGCCTTATCAGAAGTATGGGCAAAAGGAGGAGAAGGTGGAGAAGAATTAGGAAAGAAAGTAATAGAAGCTCTAGAAGGAGAAAACAACTTCCACTTCCTCTATGATGAAAAGCTACCAATTAAAGATAAGATAGAAAAGATAGCAGAAGAGATATATGGAGCAGATGGGGTAGACTTTAGCTCAAAGGCAGAAAAGCAGATAGCGAGATTTAATGAACTCGGATATGATGAGATGCCAATCTGTATGGCAAAGACTCAGAATTCAATTTCAGATAATCCAAAACTAAAAGGAAGACCAGAAGGATTTACAGTATCAGTAAGAGAGATAAACTTATCAGCAGGAGCAGGTTTCCTTGTACCACTTACTGGACCAGTAATGACAATGCCTGGTTTACCAAAAAGACCATCTGCAGAAGATATAGATGTAGATGAAGATGGTAAGATTACTGGTTTATTCTAGATTTAAAGAATAATAAATATTGATTATTAATGAGCAGGAGTTTAAACTCCTGCTCTTCTTATAATTTGAGAAAGGAGATTAATTATGGAAAAAATAAAAATTAATGAAATAGAAAATATTGAAATTGGTCATGCACAGAATAAAAAGGCTTTGACTGGATGTAGTGTAGCATTATTTAAAAAAGGTGCTGTTGCAGGAGTAGATATCAGAGGAGGTGCTCCAGGAAGTAGAGAAACTGCTTTATTAAGATCTGATAAACTTGTTGAAAAGATACATGCTATTGTTTTAGCAGGTGGGAGCGCTTACGGTCTTGATGCTGCAAGTGGAGTTATGAAGTATTTAGAAGAAAATAATATTGGTTTTGATACTGGAGCAGCTAAAGTTCCAATAGTGTCATCGGCTATTTTATATGATTTAGATATAGGAGATCCTAAAATTCGTCCAGATCAAAAAATGGGTTATGATGCTTCATTAAATGCATCTAATGAAGAGTTTAAATCTGGGAATATTGGAGTAGGATTAGGAGCAACTGTAGGAAAAATAGCTGGCAAAGAAAAAATGATGAAAGGTGGTTTAGGCAGTGTTGCTTATAAAATAGGTAATTTAAAAGTTGCTGCTATAGTGGCCGTTAATTCTTTAGGTGATATTATTAACCCTAAAAATGGAGAAATATTAGCAGGTGCATTAAATAAAGACGATAAATCATTTTTAGGAACAGAAAAATTTCTTTATGAAAATTATGATAAAAATCATGATTTTTTTAAAGGAAATACTTCTCTAGGTATAGTTTTTACAAATGCAAAGTTAAATAAAGTAGAAGCAAATAAATTAGCAGTTAAAGCGCATAATGGTTATGCTAAAACAATGTCTCCTGCACATACAGATTTTGATGGTGATAGTATTTTTGCTGTATCTTCTGCTAATGTTAAAGCAGATTTTAATGTTATAGCAATGCTTGCTATAAAGGCAATAAAAAATGCTGTTATAGATGCAATTAAATCAGCTGAAAGTCTTAAAGGTATAAAAGCTTATAGAGATTTAAAAAAATAATTATAATGGGGAATAAAAATGAAAAATAATGAGTTAAGTAAAAAAAATATCAAAAAAAATTTAGAAAGTGAATTTATTGCTAAAAAAATTCACTATTTTTCTGAAATTGATTCAACAAATAAATTTGCTGCAAAGTTGGCACAAAAAGGTGAAAAAGAAGGGACATTAGTAATTGCTGATAAACAAAATCAAGGAAAGGGAAGAAAAAACAGATTGTGGCATTCTCCAGCAGGAACTGGTTTATGGTTTTCTTTGATTTTACGGCCTAATATAAAGGCAGCAGAAAGTCACTTTTTAACTATAAATGCTTCACTTGCTGTTTATAAAGCTCTAAAAAATTTAGGTCTTAGTATAGATATAAAATGGCCAAATGATATTTTATATAAAAACAAAAAGCTTTGTGGTATATTATCTGAAATGTCAGCCAGTACTAATAAATTAAATTATGCGATAACAGGAATTGGAATAAATGTAAATCAAAAAATATTTGCAGATGAGATAAAAAATAAAGCAACTTCAATTTATAAAATAAAAAATCAAAAAGTATCTCGTTTATTTTTACTGCAAAATATATTAATAAATTTTGAAGATTATTATAAAAAATTTATAAATGGTGAAAAAGATAAATTGTTAGATGAGTGGAAAGATAAAATTTCTCTTTTAGGTAAAATTATTATAGTAAAAAGTGATGGAAAAGTATATGAAGGTAAAGCTATAGATATAGCAAAAGATGGAAGATTAATGTTATTAAATGAAAATAATAAAATAATTAAATTCTGGGCTGGAGATGCCAGTATTAAATATTAAAATAAAGGAATATTTAAATTTTGGAATAAATATATTAGTATAAATAATAAGTAATTTTACCTTATGGAAGGAGGAAGTAGAGCATTTGAGGAAAAAAACACTCATTTCATTAATTTCAATTATGGTAATTTTGATAATTATTTTTATTATTTATAGGAATTTTTATTTTAAAGAAGCTAAAGAAGAAAATTTTAAAGTAAGTTTAGTTACAGGAGTTGGCGGAATTGGTGATCAATCCTATTATGATTCTGCCTGGAGAGGACTAAAAAGAGCTGAAAACGATTTTAGAATAAGAATTGATTTGATTGAAGCTGAAAGTGAAGATGCTTATAGAGGTAATTTTAGCAATTTAGCAAAGAATAATTACAATTTAATTATCGCTATGGGTTTTAAAATGAAAGACAAATTAAAAGCTGTTTCCAAAGAATATCCAGAGCAAAATTTTCTTTTAATAGATGGTAAATTAGATTTAAAAAATGTTGGTTCAATAACTTTTAGAGAAGAAGAGGGTTCTTTTTTGGCAGGAATTATAGCTGCTAGAAAAACTGAAAATAAAAAAATTGCTTTTATTGGTGGTATGAAAAGCGATTTTATTGAAAAATTTGAAAGTGGATTTATTGCTGGAGCAAATGAAATTAATAATAATTTAAAAATTTTTAGTAAATACACAAATTCTTTTAATAATCCAGAAAAGGGAAAAGAAATTGCTTTAAATTTATATAATGATGGAGTTGATGTTATTTATCATGCTTCAGGTGCTTGTGGAATCGGTATTATAGAAGCGGCCAAAAAGAAAAATTTTTATGTAATAGGTGTAGATTCTCCGCAATACCATCTAGCTCCAGAAAACGTTTTAACAAGTGTAATTAAACGAGTTGACAATGAAGTTTATAATATAGTTAAAGAGGCATATAATGATGATTTCATAGGAAAACATAAATTGCTTGGATTAAAAAGTAATGGAGTTAGTATTTATAGAGAACAAGCAGAAAAAATGTTAAATGAAGAATTACTAAAAGAAGTAGATAGATATAGAGAAAAAATTATAAATAAAGAAATAATTGTCCCTAAAAATTTAGATGATTTATAACTTAAAAATTTTTTTAATCCTGAGTTAAAACTCAGGTTTTTTGTTTGATTATAACTCTTAGTTATAATATAATATGGAAGAGAGTGAGGAAAATTATTAGGAAGGTGAATAAATAAATGATACTAGCTATTGATGTAGGTAATACAAATACAGTTTTAGGAATTTATAAAGAAAAAGAGATGATTGCTCATTGGAGAATTTCTACTGACAAAGATAAAACTGTTGATGAGTATGGAATTTTATTAAGAAATTTATTTTCACATGAAAATATAGATGCAGAAAATATAAGAGATATAGTTATTTCTAGTACTGTTCCACCTATAGTTACTGTTTTAGAGGAGGTTGGACACTTATATTTTGATTTATATCCTTTAGTGATTGGACCTGGAGTTAAAACAGGGATGAATATAAAAATGGATAATCCACGTGAAGTTGGAGCTGATAGAATAGTCAACGCAGTAGGAGCTATACAAAAATATGATCCTCCATTAATTGTAGTAGATTTTGGTACAGCTACTAGTATTGATGCAGTTTCTGAAAATGGGAATTTCATAGGAGGAGCTATAGCTCCTGGAATAGGAATATCTACTGAAGCCTTATTTAATTATGCAGCTAAATTGCCGAGAATTGAGTTGAAAAAACCTTCTAAAGCAATAGGGAAAAATTCAATTATGGCTATGCAATCAGGAATTATTTATGGTTTTGTTGGACAAACAGAAGCCTTAATTACTAAATTTAAAGAAGAAATAAAAGGAGAGAGCACCGTTATAGCAACAGGTGGTTTAGTAAATTTAATTGCTCCAGAAACTGAAATGATCGATGCAGTTGAAGCATTTTTAACTTTAGAAGGATTACAATACATAGCTGAAATTAATGGAGTTAAGGGTTGATTTTAAATGATGATTGATAATTTAAAAATTGAAAATCCAGTTTTAGTAGCTCCTATGGCTGGAGTTACAGATTATCCTTATAGAAAAATTTTAAGAGAAATGGGAGCAGAACTACTTTATACAGAAATGGTTAGTGCTAAAGGTTTAGTTTATGGCAATCAAAATACAAAAGATTTAATAAAATTAGACAAAAAAGATTATTCTGCAGTTCAAATTTTTGGTGGAGAGGCTGAAATAATAGCTAAAGCTGCAAAAATTGTAGAAGAAAATTATGAAGTTGATTTGATAGATATAAATTTAGGTTGTCCTGCTCCAAAAATCGTAAAAAACAATTATGGATCTGCTCTGATGAAAAATCCTGATTTAACTAAAAAAATAGTTAAAGAAGTCAGTAAAGCTGTAAATGTTCCAGTAACTGTAAAAATGAGAAAAGGCTGGAATGAAGAAAAGATTAATGCTGTTAAAATAGCAAAAATAGCTGAAGAGAATGGTGCTAAAGCAGTAGCTGTACATGGCAGAACCCGCAGTGAATTTTATAGTGGTGAGGCTGATTGGGAAATTATAAAAAAGGTAAAAAAAGGACTTAATATTCCAGTAATAGGTAATGGAGATGTCTTTTCTACTAAAGAAGCCAAAAAAATGCTTGAGAAAACCGATTGTGATGCAGTAATGTTAGCAAGGGGAATACAAGGTAATCCCTGGTTAGTAAAAAATTGTATTCTTGCTTTAAATAACCAAGAACTTATTGAAATATTAGCTGAAGATAAAATAAAAATGGCTATTAGACATTTACAAATGGCAATAGATTTTTATGGTAAAAAAAGAGCTATACCTTTAATGAGAAAACATATAAGCTGGTATCTTAAAGGATTGTCTCATTCCAGTGAAATTAAGGATAAGGTTAATAAAAGTAAAAATAAAGATGAAGTTAAAGAGATTTTAAATGACTATCTTATTTTCTTGCAAAATTTCTAAAGTGAGCTTTCCAGCATTGTCCATTGCATGGGCACCTAATAGGAGCAAAATATCTCCTTTAGTTATTTCTTTTAAAGTGAATTTAATAGCATTTTTTAGTTTTTCATAATAAAAAAAACTTTCTTCATTATTTTTTAGCACTTTAATAAATTTATTTTTTTCTCTTTTAGTAACTATATCATTTTTATTTGCTGTGTCTTTACAAGCAGTTATTATTAAATGGTGATTTTTTATATTTTTTAGAGAATCAGCAATTGTTTGAGCATTTTCTTTATTAATCTTAATTCCTCTATTACCTCGGATGCTGTTAATTACATATAAATTATTATACTTCATTTCTTTGATAGTGGAAAAAATTGCTTTATAGCTTCCAGGGTTATGGGCGCAATCATCTATAATCATAAATTCTTTTTTGTAGATAATTTCAAAACGTCTCCAAATGCCTTTATAATTTTTAAAGAAATTTTGAATAGTTTTATAATTTAAGTTAAAATATAAAGCAGCAGTAATGGCTGCTAGAGAATTATAAATATTATGTTTACCATATAAATTCATTTTTATTTTAAAGTCTTTTTGTTTTATAATTTTATTTCTAAAGTTTAAATCTTTCTTTAGTGAATAAATATATTCAATTTGATTATTATTTTGTTTAATATTTTCAGCTTTAACACAGGTATTTTTATCAACAGAATAATTTATTTGATTTTTGCAAAGTTTAGAAAAAGATGCTAAAATTTTATTATCTTGATTAATTAGTACAGGAGTGTCAGTATTATCTTTTAAAAAAGATTTTTTTACATTTATGTATTCGTTAATATTTTGATGTAAATCTAGATGATCTGATGTAATATTGCTAGCAATTTTTAATGCAAAATTACAATAAGCTATTCTTTTAAGTTTTATTCCGTGTGATGAAACTTCCATAGCACAATATTTCAAATTATTATCTAACATTTCTTTTAAATATTTTTGTAAGTCTTCAGTTTTAGGTGTAGTTAAAATTCCCTTATGTAGATTTTTTTTAGTATCAACTTTGATTGTTCCGATAATTCCTGTATTTTTCTTTTTGTAATTTAATAGATTATAAATTAAATGGGTAATAGTAGTTTTACCATTTGTACCGGTAACCCCTATTAATTTAAGTTTATGAGATGGATTGTGATAAAAATCTGCAATTATTTTTGCTAAATATTCTCTTGCATCTTCTACCATCAATACCGGTATATCATATCTATTGCTTTTAATTGATTTTTTGTCGCTTATTATTAAATTCGCTCCATTAGAAATAGCTTCATTTATATAATTATTACCATCTTTTTTTAAACCATTTATGGCAACAAATATATAACCATCTTTAACATTTCGCGAATCACTACTTATACCTTTTATTTTTTCCAATTAAGATCTCTCCTAATAATTTAAGATAATTATATTGTTATTATATCTTATTATAATTCTAGATATTTTAGCATTTATTTCAAGTTCTCTTGACAAAATATATTTGTTAAATTATAATAATTATTAATTGAAAAGCATAAAATTAGTGTCAGGTGTATGTTTCTTGACACTTTTTTGAGTTTTGAGCATATTATGGTGGGAAACCATCATTAGAAATAATCTATTAATATGTAAAGGGGTAGAAATTTATGGCTAAAGAAGTTGTTCTTACAGAAGAAGGTTATGAGAAATTAGAAAAAGAGTTAGATCATCTTGTTAATGAGAAAAGAAGGGAAGTAGCAAAGAGAATAAAAGTTGCAAGAGAATTTGGAGATATTAGTGAAAATTCCGAATATGATGATGCCAAAAATGAGCAAGCTTTTGTAGAAGGAAGAATTAAAGAAATTGAAAATATGTTGAGAAATGCAAAAGTAGTTAAAGATGATGAAGTAAATGATCACACTGTAAATGTTGGTACTACTGTGAAGATTAAAGATGTTGATAGTGGAGAAGTATTCACTTATACTTTAGTTGGTTCAGCTGAGTCTGATCCACTAAAAAATAAAATTTCTAATGAATCTCCTATTGGGAAAAGCATTATTGGACATAAAATTGGGGATAAAGTTAAAGTTGAAGTACCATCAGGTTTAACAGAATATGAAATTTTATCAATAGAAAAGACTAAAAAAAATAAATAAATTAAGGAAGGGATTTTTATGGAAGATATGAACAAATTAATGCAGCAAAGGATGGAAAAATTAGATGAGCTTGAAGAAGAAAATATTAAAGCTTATGCAAAAAAATATGAAATAACACATCATGCTGCAGATATTACTAATAATTTTGAAGAGTTAGAAGGAGAAAATGTAAGGTTAGCAGGTCGTTTAATGGCAATTAGGACTCATGGTAAAGCTACATTTGCTGATTTGATGGATGTTTCTGGTAGAGTTCAACTTTTTGTTTCTTTTAATAAAGTTGGAGAAGAAAATTATGAGCTTTTTAATGACTTAGATATTGGAGATATTGTTGGTTTAGAAGGTGAAGTTTTTAAAACAAATAGAGGACAGATTTCAGTAAACTTAGATAATTTTAGGTTACTAAGTAAATCTTTACGTCCTTTACCAGAAAAATTTCATGGTTTAAAAGATAAAGATCTGCGTTATAGACAAAGATCACTTGATTTAATAGTTAATCCAGAAGTTAAAGATACCTTTATCAAAAGAAGTAAAATAATAAAAGAATTTAGAAAATACTTAGAAGATAAAGATTTTCTAGAAGTAGAAACACCTATGCTTCATCCAATTCCAGGTGGGGCAAGTGCTAAACCTTTTGTAACACATCATAATGCTTTAGATATGGAGTTATATTTAAGAATTGCTCCAGAATTACATTTAAAAAGATTAATTGTAGGTGGATTTGAAAGGGTTTTTGAAATAAATAGAAACTTTAGAAATGAAGGAATGTCTTATAAGCATAACCCTGAATTTACAACTATGGAATTATATCAAGCACAGGCAGATTATCATGATATGATGGATATTACAGAAAATATCATTGTTAATGCTGCTGAAAAAGTTTTAGGTACTACTAAAGTTAGCTATGAAGGTAAAGAAATAGATTTAACTCCACCATGGAATAGAATGACAATGATTGAATCGATTAAAAAATATACTGATATTGATTTTAATGAAATTGATAGTGATGAAGAAGCTAAAGAAATTGCTGATGAATTGGATTTAGAAATTGAAGGTGAAGTTACTAGAGGTAAGATTATAAATGAGGTTTTTGAGGAAAAAGTAGAAGATAAATTAATTCAACCGACATTTATAACAGATTATCCAATTGAAGTTTCACCATTAGCTAAAAGACATGAAGATGATCCAAGACTTACTTATAGATTTGAGGCATTTATAAATAGTTGGGAAATTGCTAATGCCTTTACTGAGTTAAACGATCCAATAGAACAGAGAAAAAGATTTGAACAGCAATTAAGAGAAAGAGATTTAGGTGATGAGGAAGCTCAACAACTAGATGAAGATTTTGTTAAAGCATTAGAATATGGTATGCCTCCAACAGGTGGACTAGGTATAGGTATTGATAGATTAGTTATGATTCTTACTGACTCCAGTTCAATTAGAGATGTTATCTTATTCCCAACAATGAGACCTAAAGATAATGAATAAATTTAAATAATATAAAAAAACAAAAGACAGGCTTTGCCCTGTCTTTTGTTAATACCTAAGAAGGAGGGGGTTGTTGTGTTTTATCAAAAAAGCATTAAAACTAATAAAAAAGTTGAATTTATTGATATTAGTAGTTTAGCTAAGGAATTAGTTGAAGAAAATTCAATAAATGAAGGTGTTTTAGTTATTAATATTCCTCATACTACTGCTGCAGTTACTATTAACGAAAATGCTGATCCTAGTGTTAGAGAAGATATTATAAAAAAATTAAATAATCTTATTCCTTTTGATGATAATTATAAGCATCTAGAAGGAAATTCTGCTGCTCATATAAAAAGTTCTTTAATAGGCTCAGATCAAAAAATTATAATAAATAATAATAATTTGGAATTAGGAAGGTGGCAGGGAATCTTTTTCTGTGAATTTGATGGTCCTAGGAAAAGAAAAATAAATTTTGAAGTTATTGAGAGTTAAAGATATTAAGAAATAATTTTTTCAAAAAAAGTCTTGACAGGAAGAGAAATAAATGATACAGTATAAACTGTCGCGTTAGAGAAAGCATAAAAAAATGAAGTTGCGACAAAAAAGGAAATAATTTTTCCTTGACAAAAAATAT
>JBNJDL010000075.1:0-10134 GCA_051744825.1 Bacillota bacterium
AAACTCATATCATCTGCAAAATCATCTATTTTTTCTTGGCCATTTTCTTCAATTATATATTTTTCATTAATATAATCATCATTTTGGGTTTTAACCTCTCCAGTAACAAAAAGCCCTCTATCAATTTCCATTTTTCCCTTTGTCATAACTAAATTATCTATTCCATCTTCTTTTAAATCACTTCCAATAAAAATTTTCTTTCCATCTTCAATCTTATATTTATCTAAAAACGTTTTTGTATGAGAAATAACTTTTAACTTATTATTGATTTTTAGCAGTTTTCTTAATCCACCACTATGGTCATCATGACCATGACTTAAAATCACTGCATCTAATTTTTTTAAATTAATATTCATTTCTTTAGAATTCTGGAATATAGCTAATCCCTGTCCAGTGTCAAATAAATATTTCTTTCCTTTATAATTCATATAAAAAGATAATCCATGCTCAGCTATTAAATTTCTCTTTTCCACACTATTTTCAGCTAATATAGTTATCTTTAATTTACTATTCATAATTTTCTCCTTTCTGATTTATAATCCCCAGAAAATAGTAATAAAGAATGGTACGACAATAGCCATAATTAATTGCAAAGGAAGACCAACTTTTACAAAGTCACTAAATCTATATCCTCCAGGGCCATAAACCATAAGATTTGTTTGATATCCCATTGGAGTTGCAAAAGCTGAACTAGAAGCAAATGTAACTGTTAATAAAAATGCAAATGGATTTGCCCCAATTTGTTGGGCTACTCCCACAGCAATTGGAATCATTAATACAACACTTGAGCTATTACCAATAACTCCAGCTAATAAAGAGTTAATTAAATATAATATCATTAAAATAATTAATGGAGGTAAAATTCCAGCTATATTTACTAAAGCTTCTGCAATAAAAGAAGCAGTCCCAGTCTTTTCCACTGCTAATCCCAATGGAATTAATCCAGAAAGAAGAAAGAAAACTTCCCAGTTGATTGATTTATAAACCTCCTGAGCTTCTACCAATCCAGAACCTACCATAGCTGCTACTCCACCCAAAGTAGCAATTGAAATTGGTAAAATATTTAAAGCTGCCAGGAGAATAACTGAAACTACAATTGAAATTGCTCCAAACATTTCTTTATAATTTATATTAGATGTTTCAAGGTTTTTTTCTTCTATTATAAAATTACTATTTTTTCTCAATCTCTCAAGAGTGCTTTCAGTAACTAAAAGTAATAATACATTACCAGCCGTTAATTTAACCTCATCTAACTTTTCATGAGTTAATTCTCGTCCTTCACGTATTGCCAAAAGACTGGCGTTATAGCGCTCAAGAAAATTAGATTCTTTAATAGTTTGATTTTCCATAAATGAATTATCAGGTATAACAAGTTCTACTATTTCTTCACCCTTTTCAGGATTTTCCAATTGTTTTTGAGTTATATCAATTTCAGGTAAAATTCTTATTTCTCTATTTTTAAATAATTTTAATAGAGTTTCTTCATCAGTTCTTATTATTAAATGATCTCCAGCTCTAACAGTCTTCACTTCTAATGGCTCCATAAACTTCTCTCTATCTCGTATTACCTGAACAATATCTATATCTTCTTCACAAAGTTGCTCTGAAATATCTCCTATATTTTCCCCAACAAAATCAGATTCTTTTTTTACTTCAACTTCTGTTAAGAATTTTTTGAGTTCATATTCAGTAAAAAGATCATCTTCATAAGTCAATTTATCAGGCAAAATTTTATATCCTACTGTAACTAAATATAGAATTCCAACTATAACTACTATTATCCCTAATTTTGTAAATTCAAACATAGAAAAAGGATGATCAAGAATTCTAGCTGAAACTTGACTGGCCAAAATATTAGTTGATGTTCCTAATAAAGTTACTGTTCCTCCAAACATAGCCGCATATGAAAGTGGAATAAGAAGTTTTGAAGGAGAATTATTAGTTTTTCGAGCCAAATTACTGACCATAGGAACAAAGGCAGCAACTGTAGGTGTGTTATTAATAAAACTAGCCATTCCACTAGTTAAAGAGGAAATTGTTAACACCTGTTTTCGCAAATTTGACCCAGTTATATTTTCTATTTTGTTTTGTAATATTTTAAGTGCTCCACTATTTTGAATTCCCTTACTTAATACAAACATAGCCATTACTGTAATTGTTGCTCCATTACTAAATCCAGACAAAGCATCTTCAGTAGACATTTTTGTCCATTTATTTAAAGATACTAATAAAAAGGGAATAGTAATTGAAATTAATCCAATAGGAATAGGTTCTAAATAAAACAGAATTAATATAGAAATGATTATTAATGCAACAACTGCAATATTAATATTAAAAGCTGTTTCAGATTTTAATAAAGAATCTTCATTTATATTTGCTGCTTCAACATTTATAGTAATAAGTATAACTAAAGAAATAATCAGAAGAATAATTGCATAATTTTTTTTGCCAATCATACACTATCCCTCCTATATTCAATTTTTTATATATACTCCATTATTTGCTTTATATTATATTTTATCAAAAATACTATAATAGAACAAGATAGAGTAAAAAAATAGATGATAATATACTTAAGGTAATTTTGGAATACAACTAACTAATCATTTTTAAATCACCTAAGTAATACTATCATCTATTTTAAAAACATTATTCAACTACAACTGAAACTCCATCAGGAATAGCAGTTATAGTAGCATCTTTATCATCTAATAAACTCTCTGCTAAAGAAAGAGCAGATTCTAAATCTGAAGCCCGGTGCATATGCATATTTTCCACCATTTCTTCAGATGCATCAGTTACCATTATTACTTCAAATTTTAGCAAAATGCGAGCAAGAATCTGTGATTCCCATTGATCAGGGATAGTTTCTTTTCTTCCTCTAGCTAAAATATCTTCCATTATATCTTTCACATTTTTAGCTTCTTTAAATGTTTTATAAAATTCCTCTCCACCATGTCCATCAGAGCATTCAGCGGCAATTATAATCACTCCACCTTCTTTACAGGTAGCCTCTGCTGCAGTCATACCTTTGACAGATTGATATATATTTTGATCTAAGGGATAACCACCATTAGTGGTAATTACAATATCAGCAGGTTTAGCTTCTACACCAGCAAGCTCAGATACAAATTCTGTCCCTTTTAGATGAGCCTTTTCTCTATGACCAGCAAAAGCATTAATAACCTTTTTATCTTCATCAATAACTACATTTAAAATAAAGGCCAGGCCTGCTTTTTTTGCCGCATAAAGCATATCTTCATGCATTGGATTGCCTTCTAATTTACCAGTTCTGGCTCTAGGGTGATCAATAAACTCTGAACAGTGATTGGCTAAAACAGTAGTCTTACTTGCTACCCCAGGCAGAACACTTTTTCTTCCACCAGAAAATCCAGCAAAAAAGTGAGGCTCAATAAATCCTTCTGCTATTAAAAGATCAGCATCGACAGCAGTCTTATTTAAAATCATATCTCCACCGGAAGGTAGTTTGCCTAAATTAACCATTTGTGATTCATCTCTACTATCATGCATTTCAATATTAATTTCATCTACTATTCTATCACCATATTTATCCCTCAACTCTTTTTCAGTTGAAGCTCGATGAAAACCAGTTGCAACTAAGATTGTAATTTCTGCTTCACTATTTACACTTTCTATTTCCTCAAGTAAAATTGGCATTGTAATATGGCTGGGAACTGGTCTGGTATGGTCACTAGAAATAATCACTATCTTTTCTTTTCCTTTTGCTAATTCTTTAAGTTTTGGACTGGCAATTGGATTGGCCATAGCCTCTTTTACTATTTCACTTTCACTTTTATTACTTTTATATTCATGAGCTCTAGATATCAATGTTCCTTTTAATCTATCAGCTGGAAGTTCTAAACTTAATTTTTCTCTTCCATAAGGAAATTGTAATTCAGGCATTTTATTGCTCCTTTCTTATTTCTCATCTTCCATATCAAAAATCTTACCTGGATTCATAATATTATTAGGATCAAAGGCCTTTTTGATGCCTCTCATTAACTGTAGTTCAGTTGGATCCATAATCATATCCATATATTTTTTGCGTTTTGAACCTATACCATGCTCACCACTAATGGTACCACCTAAATCTTTAGTTGCTTCATATAGATCAACTAAGGCTTCTTCCTCGATTTCTGCCCATTTTTCCATAGAATGATCTGGATTTTTAACTAAAGTTGCATGTAAATTTCCATCACCTGCATGACCATAACAAGGAATCTGTATATCATATTTTTCAGAAATTTCATCTAAATAGGGCATTAGTTTTGGTATATTTGCAGTTGGAACCACTATATCTTCTAAACTTTGATGTGGACTTACCACTTTAAATGCTTCAGCAATATTTCTTCTTACACTCCATATTCTTTCTCTAGTTGTATGGTTATCAGCAACATAGACTTCAATTGCATCATTATCAAGACACAGTTCACCAATAGTTTCACTGTCTGCATTAACAACCTCTTCTTTATTACCATCAACTTCAATCAAAAGCATAGCTCCTGCTTCCTGATAAGGTAAATGTTCATTTAGATATTCACAGGAAGTTTTAACAGAAAGTTTATCCATAAATTCAATACTTGTTGGAATAATTCTTCCTGCTGTCATAATTTTTGGAACTGTAGAAATAGCTGTTTCTACATCTTTAAATAATGCTAACAAACCAACTCTTTGGGTAGGTTTAGGCAATAGTTTAATTGTTGCCTTAGTTACTATCCCTAAAGTACCCTCTGAACCAACAATTAATTGTTTAAGATCATAGCCAGTCACATCTTTAACTCTCTTTCCTCCAAATTCAACTATTTCTCCAGTTGGAGTTACAACTTCAAGTCCCATTACATAACGACCAGTAACACCATATTTTACAGCTTTACCTCCACCTGCATTTTCAGCAATATTACCACCTAAATAACAGGTTTCTACACTCATTGGATAACCGGCAAAAAAGAGACCACTATCTTCGAGCATTTCATTTACACTATTAGTAATCACTCCTGGTTCTAAGACCATCATTAAATTATCATAATCTATTTCAATAACTTCATCCATATTTTCTATAGAAATTACAATACCGCCGTGATCAGGTATAGCTCCTCCCGAAAGACCACTTCTAGCACCAGATGGTGTAACAGGTATTAATTCTCTATTAGCAAGTTTCATAACTTTAGAAATTTCCTCTGCACTATTCGGAGTTAAAACCACCTCTGGCATATGACCATATTCTTCAGCTGGTGTTTCATCATGAGAATAAGCTTCTATTTTTTCTTCATCTGTCATTACATTCTTCTCACCGACAATTTCTCTTAATTCAGTCAAAATATCCTCTGTTACAGGATTATATTTCATTATTTTACCTCCTCAGCCAATTGCTTGTTCAATTCAGGTACAATTTCAAATAAATCCCCTACTATTCCAAAGTCTGACACCTTAAAAATATCAGCATCAGGGTCTTCATTAATTGCAATAATATTTTCTGAAGTTTTCATTCCTGCTAGATGCTGAATAGCTCCCGAAATACCAACTGCAAAATAGAGTTTTGGAGTAACTGTTTTACCACTTAACCCTACCTGATAAGGATAAGAAATCCAATCTCTATCTACTGCATCACGAGAAGCACCAACAGCTCCATCAAAGTAACTGGCTAATTCTCTAATCATAGCAAAATTTTCACCTTTTTTAAGTCCTTTTCCGCCAGCTGCTATAACATCAGCATCCTGAATATTTACTGCATCTTCTTCATTTTTACGGAAGTCAATCTTTTTAACTCTTCCATCTAAAAGTGATTTGTCAAGTTCTAAATGTACTATTTCTCCTGTACGACTTTCATCTTTTTCAGCTGCTTTAGTAGAGTGAGGTCTAACTGTAGCCATCTGTGGTCTATGATTAGGTGTTTTTATTGTTGCCAATATATTTCCACCAATAGCCGGTCTGGTCTGTAGTAAATTACCGGTATCTTCTTCAATATCTAATTCTGTACAATCTGCTGTCAACCCGGCATCTGTTTTAATTGCAATATAAGGCATCAATGTTCTGCCCATTGTGGTAGCAGCTGCCAAAATAATCTCTGGCTTATACTCCTCTATTAAATCTTCCATTACATTACTGTAATTTTCCACAATAAAATCTTTTAAGGCAGGGTCATTCATTAAATATACTTTGTCAGCACCTCTTTCAATTAATTCTTCTGCCTGGTCTTCACTTATATCATTTCCTAACACTACAGAAATTAACTCTTCATCTAATTTATCTGCTAATTTTCGCCCTCTATTCAACAATTCAAATGATACTTCTTTAAGCTCACCATTTTTTGCTTCTCCAAGTGTCCAAACACCATTGTAGTTCATTTATATACCCTCCTATACTAATTCATTTTCTTTTAAATAATCAATTAACTCAGAAACTGCCTCTTCTATATTCCCATCTTCTCTTACATCGACCACTGTACCACCTCTTGTAACTTTAGGATGGTCAATATTTACCACTCTAGTTGGTGAGCCGTTAAGTCCAAGATAATCTTCTTTCATATCGAGATTCTCCAAATTCCACTGTGGTATATCAACTTTACGTGACCTTTGTTTTCCTCTTAAAGTTGGAAGACGAGGAAATGAAATTTCTTTAACAACTGTTAATAAAGCCGGTAGTGGTAATTGTAGTTTTTCATAACCTTCTTCTACCATTCTTTCTACTACTATTGAATTCTGATCTACGTTGGTATAGTCAACCTCTTCATCATCAGTTTTATTAACATCAACTATTTTAGATGTATAGGTAGAAAGAGTAAGATCAAGCCAGGAAGCAATTCCCGGACCAACCTGACCGGTATCACCATCTGTAGCTCTTTCACCTGCTAAAATCAAGTCATAGTCCATTTCTTTAATTGCAGAAGAAAGGGCATAAGAAGTTGCCCAGGTATCAGAACCTGCAAATTCTCTTCCTGATAATAATACACCATCATCACAACCCATAGCTATTGCTTCTCTTAAAGCTTTTTCTGCTGAGGGAGGACCCATTGTAATTACTGTAATTTTACCTCCATATTTTTCTTTTAACTGAATCCCGGTCTCTATTGCATAAAGATCAAGGGGATTTATAATACTTTCCACACCTTCGCGTTTCATTGTGCCTGTTTCTTCATCCATCTTAACATTACTTGTCTCTGGAACCTGTTTAATAGGAATAACTATATTCAATTTCTTTACCTCCTTATATTAATCTTTCTATAAATCTTTACTTTTTTAACTACATATTAAAAGGCCAGACCATTAAACTAATTCTTCAACTAATTTCCATTCATATTGAACTTTCTATTAAAATATCATTGGTGTAAATAAAGCTACTGTAATCCAAGCTAATATTCCTGCAAGCAAACCATAAAGTAAAGCAACCGGTAAATTCTTTCTAATCACAAGTCCTTCTTTACCAATTAATCCTACTGTAGTTAAAGCGGCTACAACATTATGAATACAAATCATATTACCAGCAGCTCCACCTAAAGCCTGTAATGCTAAAATTGGAGTTACAGGCATTTCTGAAGCAACAGCTGTTCCATATTGAAATGGACCAAACATAATATCAGAAGTAGTGTTACTACCAGAAATAAATGCTCCAAGTATACCAACAAATGGAGCTACAAGATACCAGATTCCTCCTACTGTTTTAGCAGCAAATTTAGCCATTACTATTAACATAGAATCCTGAGCGGTTGCTCCTCCTGAGTTCATCATAATATAAACCATTGACAAAGCAAAGAATAAAGCTATAGCAGCAGGTTTAATCATTGAAAAAGTTTCTTTCCAGGCTTCTTTTGCTTCCCCTTTTTTCATACCATGCATATAAGGAATTAAAAGAGCTACAAAAATAAATGGAAATACTCCTGGATTATAAAAAGGAGTTATCATTTTGCCAATGTCTGTACCTAAAATATTTGTCAAACCTATTGACCATGATTTTAAAATAGGAGTTAAGTTAAAAACTTCCAAACGACCAATAAGCAAAATTATACCAATAAGTGCATATGGCAACCAGGCTTTAAAAGTAGTAACTGTAGTTGAATCAGCATCTACATCTTCTTCACCAGCTTTAATTTCTCCTTCCCAATCATCTTCCCACTCCTCATGAGGTGGAAAATCCCACTTTTCTTCTGGTACTAAAAATCCATTTGAGACTATGAAAAGAAAAATCGGTAATCCAATTAAAGAACCTAATAGTGAAGGAAGCTCTGGTCCTACAAAATAAGCTATTAAAAATTCTGGCAAAGTAAAGACTAAGCCCCCTAATAAGGCTAAAGGCCAAACTTCTAAACCTTTTTTATATGATCCATCAACAATTTTTGTCATTAAAGCAACTATTACTAAGGGAATAAAAGAACCAACAAGTAAATGAAGTAAAGCAGTAAAAGCACCTATATTATCTAAAAACTGAGCAAAAGTTAATAGAGCTCCATTATGTTCAACTGGAAATTCTATTAAACTTTCTAAGGCAGCAAATCCACCCCAGATAGGAACTCCAACCGCACCAAAACTAACTGCAGCACTATCAGCTATTAAAGCTGAAGTAGCAGCAATAAGAGGTGGAAAACCCATTCCAACTAATAAAGGAGCTCCAACAGCTGCAGGTGTACCAAATCCAGCTGCTCCCTCAAAAAAGGAACCTAAAAGCCAGGCTATTATAATTACCTGTACTCTTCTATCTACAGAAACTGAAGTCATAGAATGTGAAATTCCATGAACTCCTCCACTTTTTTTCATAAGTTGTAAAATAAGTAGTGCGCCAAAGACTATTAATAAAATATCAAGAGCATTTATTACTCCACCAATTGTTGCTGCTGTTAACCAATTTGCTGGCATATCCCAGGCAATTGCAGCAATAACTAATGCAGAAATCCAGCCAAAAGGCATTGCCTTACTTGCTGGCCACATATAACCAATCATCAAAACTCCGACTATAATAATAGGTAAAGCAGCTAATAAAGCTAACATTTATACTCCTCCTCTTCTCTTAACTTTTTGTAATAAGATAATAAATTTGATTTACAATTCTCAATAAATATTCTACTTCTCGTAATTAAAATTCCTACTCGTTTTATACAGCTCTTACTTATACCTCCTTTTATAATATTGTTTAATGGTCTGACCATCATCCCTCTATATATACATTTCAACTTTATATCTTATATCCCTTCTTTATTTTCAAAATATTTTAACTAGAAAGAATATTATTATTTTCACAAATGTCCTAATCTTTATTTCAATAGTATATTAATTTTAATATTAATTTTATATATTTTCAATTTCTTTAATATATGCAAATATCAAGAGTAATATCCCTTATAATATACTTAATTTATTTTAATAAGATATAAATGTGTTAAATGAATTTATGTAAGATTTTTAACTAATAAATATTTTTTATATTTTAAATTTAATTCTAATTTTCACATAGTAAAACATAAAAAAATCCACCATAATGGTGGATTACTAAAAATTTGTATTTTAACCTTCTATTTCTTTATTAATTAATTTTTCTACATAATCAAGATGATTTTTCATTTCTTTCATAGCAGTTTTTGAATCTTTATTTTTAATTGCTTCAAAAATGCGTTCATGTTGTTTGGCGAAATTTTCCATAGTTTCTTTTTTAGAAACAAGCTTAGTCCTTGTATTCTTGATATGAAAATCCATTGCTTCTGAAATAGAACGCATAATATATTCTAATACCTTATTTCCACTAGCTTTAGCTATAGTATAATGAAACATTTTATCAGACTTAATACTTATTTCTTCATAACCTGAACTATTAACTAATTTATCTATATATTCTGCCATTTCTTCAATATCTTCTTCTGAAGCTCTTTTGGCTGCAAGGCGAACACAGTCAACTTCAAGAACTCTTCTTAACTCCAAAAGTTCTTCTGCTACATTTTCATTTAAAAGCAAAACAAGAGATAAGGGATCGACTAAATTGTCATCAAAACTCTCTTTAATAAAAGTTCCTTCTCCCGGCCTACTTTTAATAAGGCCAATCATTTCCAGAGCACTAAAAGCTTCCCTTATAGAAGCCCTGCTAACCCCAAGCTGTTTTTTAAGTTTACGTTCTGAAGGAAGTTTATCTCCT
>JBNJDL010000076.1:0-10114 GCA_051744825.1 Bacillota bacterium
CGTTATATGTAATCACAAATAACGAATAGAAGGGAGAAATTAAAATGATAATATCAAATAAGAAATTTTTATTAATTACTTTTTTATTAATTACTTTTCTAAGTATTTCTTTAACAGTTAATGCAAGTGAAACAGTTACTGATATGCAAGGTAGAGAGGTTGAAATACCTGATGAAGTTAATAGAGTAATAACAACTTATACTCCTGCAACTCAGTTTGTTTTGGCCCTAAATGCTGGAGATAAATTAGTTTCTGGCTCAAGTGGTGGTCCAACCCAGAAAATATCAAAAAAAATAAATTCAGATATTACGGATTTACCTGAGGTAGGTTCAAAGAGAGAAGGAATTAATATAGAGAGTGTTATGGAATTAAATCCTGATTTAGTTATCATGTTCCCTCATGAAGATGGGATTGAGACAACAAAAAAATTAGAAAATTTGGGTATATCAACAGTAATAATTAATCCTGAAAGTTTTTCACAAATTAAAGAGACTATAGATTTATTAGCTAAAATTTTAGATAAAGAAAATCAGGGAAAAATTATAAAAGAAGAATATGAAAAAATTGAAGAAATTTCAAATAAAGCAAATAAAATATCTGAAGAAGATAAAAAATCAGTTTACTTTGCTAACTCAGAGTTTTTGGACACTGTTGGATCTAAATTATTACAAAGTGATATGATAGAAAAAGCTGGTGGCATTAATCCTGCTGAAAGTGTAAAAGAAGGTTTTGTAAAAAGTTCAGCTGAGGAAATTATTAATTGGAATCCTGAAGTGGTAATACTTTCACAGTTTTTTGGAGGAAATGTAAATGATTTAAAAAATAATAATAAATATCAAACAGTATCAGCTTTTAAAAATGATGAAATTTATCGAATACCTTCTGATTTAGAGCCATGGGATTATCCTAGTCCTTCTTCTCCTTTAATGATTCCCTGGTTAGTTGAAAAACTTTATCCAGAAGAATTTCAAAATCTAAATATTGAAGGATTAATAAATGATTTTTATGAAAAAGTTTATGGAATTTCATATAGCAATTTAGCTGGTGACTTAAATTGAATTTATTAAAAAATAAAAAGAAACTGACATTAATTATAAGTATAAGTATTTTAATTTTAACTTTTTTCATTTCTTTAATCATTGGAAGATTTTCTTTAAATATAAAAGAAGTGGTTAATAGTCTTACTCAATTATTATCAGGTGAAAAAATAACTAAGTCAGGGAGTAATAATTGGAGTGTTTTTTATTATATTCGTTTACCAAGAATTATTTTAGTGATGGCAGTCGGGGCAGCTTTGTCTGCCACCGGCTCAGTTTATCAAAGTATTTTTCATAATCCATTAGTTTCACCAGATTTATTAGGCGTGAGTGCAGGTGCAGGCTTTGGAGTAGCTTTAGGAATGTTAATTGGAGATGGCTCTCTTTATTTAATATATGGCTTATCATTTATCTTTGGGGTAATAGCTGTCTTTGTAACCTTTTTTATCTCAAAATTAAGCAAAGGACAGAGTGTAATGACAATGGTTTTAGCTGGAATTGTAGTTAGCTCACTTTTTAATGCGATGCTCTCTATTTTGAAATACTTAGCTGACCCCCTAGACGAATTACCTGGTATTGTTTTTTGGCTAATGGGAGGTTTTAGTAGAATTGGTTGGCAGGAAGTAAAGTTTATTTTGCCTTTAATTATAATAGGTTTAATAATTATTTATCTTATGAGATGGTATCTAAATGTTATGTCAATGGGAGATGAAGAAGCTAGATCAATGGGTGTGAATGTAAAATTAATAAGAATTGTTTTAATATTATTTAGTACTTTCATGGTTGCTTCTTCAGTAGCTGCTACAGGACAGATAACCTGGATTGGATTAGTTATCCCTCATATGTCAAGATTTTTAGTTGGCTCAGATCATAAAATTATGATTCCTCAAAGTATTATTTTAGGTTCAGTATTTTTATTAATTATGGATAATATAGCTAGAACATTGACTTCTGCTGAAATCCCTATAAGTATTATTACAGCATTTATAGGAGCACCATTTTTTGCTTACTTACTTATTACTAGAAGAAATTCTGGTTGGGATTAATTAAAAATTAGGAGGTATATAGTGGAATGGACAAAAAGAGAGATGGACTGGTATTACAAAGCTTTAGAGTATAATTATTATCCTCAAAATGTAATTGATTTTATAAGACCTTTAATAAAAAACAAAAAAAGTGTTATTGATGTTGGTTCAGGGATTGGAACTTTTGCAATGAATTTGGCTAATGATTTTGAAAAAGTTATAGCAGTTGATTACTCTAAAGAGATGATTGATTATTTTAAAAAAATAATTAAAAATAATTGCTATAAAGCTAATTTTAAATTTAAAATAGGTGATTGGAATAAAATAGATTTTAATGAAGACTATCCTATAGGAGCTTTAATAACTGCCTATAGTGGTGAGGAAGTAGTAAGAAATGAAAAATCAATAAATAAAATGTTAAATTTAATTAATGGCCATATATTTCTTTTTCTACCATTTAATAGGGAAAAACATTCCTTTTATAGTGATGTATTATATGAAAGATTAAATAAAAAGAAAAGAAGTCGTAGATATATAGCTGAAGATGTTAAAAAATTATTGGATGAAATGAATATAGATTATAAAAGTAAAAAATTCAAATATAATTTTGGACAAGTATTTAGTGATTTTGAAGATGCAATAAACTTTTTTAAATGTCATTATGATTTAGTTCAAAGTGAGATAAATGTTTTAGAAGAATTTCTTAATGATTATCTAAAAAAAATAGATGATTATTTATGGATTGATAATTATAAAGAAAGCACTCTACTTTATTGGGAGAATAAACTGAGGTGATAAAATTGATTGAAACTAAAAATTTGTGTTTTAGTTATGAAAAAGCTCAGGTATTAGATGATATTAATGTTAGTTTTGAAAAAGGGAAATTAACTACTTTACTTGGAGCAAATGGCTCTGGAAAAACAACACTAATTAAAAGTTTAAATAAAATTATTGAAATTACTAATGGTGAAATAAAAATAAATCATATAAATATTAGTGATTTAAAGCAAAAAGAAATAGCTAAAAAAATTGCTATGGTTCCCCAAGAACATAATTCTGTATTTTCCTATAAGAGTATCGATGTAGTATTAATGGGGGTTACTCCTTATTTAGATTTTGGTAAATTACCTAAAGAAAGAGATTATAGTAAAGCAAGGAAGATTTTGGATAAATTAAATATAGGAGACTTAGCCTATAGGAATTATAATAAATTAAGTGGGGGAGAAAGGCAATTAGTGTTGATTGCTAGAGCATTAATGCAGGAAACAGAATATATATTATTAGATGAGCCTACATCTCATTTAGATTTTAAAAATCAACATCTTATATTACAGAAATTAAAAAAATTAGCTAATAAAAATAAGGCAATTATTACTGCCTTACATGATCCTAATTTAGCTCTAAAATATAGTGATAAAATTATAATTATTAAAGATGGTAAAATATTGGCAAAAGGAGATGTAGATGAAGTAATGACTAATAAAAATTTATCAGAAGCTTATAATGCTCAGATAATAGTTAATGAAATTGCTAATCAGGTTGAAATAGGGGAATTTTCTGAAGAAATTAAGGATGTGATTTAGTGGATTCAACTTTTATTGAAGCTTTAGATATTAACTTGCCGCAAGTTATAACAATTGTAGGAGCTGGTGGAAAAACTTCTATTTTAAAAATTTTAGCAAAGGAAATAGATAAAAATGTAATAATAAGTACTACAACTCATATCCAATCTTTAAATGATTTGAAAAAAGAGCAAATAATTTCTAAAAATTATGGACAAATTACCTCTAAAATTGTTAAAATAAGAAAAAAGAGTGAAAAAAAAATATTTATTGGAAGTGAAGTGATAAAAAAGTTAAATGATAATGAATACAAGATAAAAGGGTTTACAAATATTTTTGTTGACAAATTGAGCTTAAAGTTTCCTTCTGAATATCTTTTAATTGAAGGTGATGGAGCAAAAACAAGATCAATTAAAACTCCTGCTCCTCATGAGCCAGTAATACCTTCTACTACAAAAAATCTTATAGTTGTGATGGGGATGAGAAATTTTGGTAAAAAAATAACTAAAGATAATGTTTTTCGTTTTGATAGAATTAAAAAATTGACTTCAACTAATAAAATTGATGAAGAATTAATCTTAAATTTATTTACTTCAAAAGTTTCTTATGGTAGTTATTTAGATAGTTTTGAAAATTTTACAGCTGTTTTAAATCAAATTGATAATAAAAATATTAATAGATTTTTAAAAATAGGTAAGAAGTTATTAAAAAGTGGTTTAAATAAAGTCATTTTGGCTGATACTTCTAGAAATAATCCTATTTTAAAAATACTAACTAAATGAGGTGAAATTTATGGAATGTATAAAAGATAACTGTGTATTAATAAAAGGCGGAGGAGATATAGCATCAGGAACTGCTTATAGATTATATAAAAGTGGTTTTCAAGTTGCAGTGTGTGATATTCCTAAACCGAAAATGGTTAGAAGAGGTGTTTCGTTTGCAGAGGCTATTTATCATGGTAGTCATGAAATAGAAGGGGTTAAAGGTGTATATGTAAAAAATGAAGATGAATTTGAAAAGGTTTTAGAAGAAGGGCATATACCTGTTTTTATAAATGATTTGTGGTCATATTTTAAAAGACATTTTGAGGCTAAAGTTATAATTGATGGAAGAATGCAAAAGAGAAAAAATAGTACAGAAATAGATGAAGCTGAAATTGTTATTGGCCTTGGCCCTGGTTTTGAAGCCAAAAAAGATGTGGATGCAGTAATTGAAACAAATAGAGGACATTATTTAGGTAGAGCAATTTATGAAGGAAAAGCAGAAGAATATACTGCAAAACCTGGAAAGATTATGGGAATAAGTAAAGATAGAGTTCTTTATTCTCCTAAAGACGGCAAATTTGATAGTGATAAAGAAATAGGTGACCATATAGAAAAAGGTGAAATTTTTGCATATGTAGATGGTGAGCCAATTGAAGCTAAAATTTCAGGAGTAATTAGAGGACAAATTTCCTGGGGAAGAACTGTAAAAGAAGGCTGGAAAATCGGTGATATTGATCCTCGAGATGATGAAAATTACTGTTATACCATTTCAGATAAATCTCTCGCTGTAGCAGGAGGAGCATTAGAAGCAATATTACACTTTGCAGAAAAAAAGAGAGGATGATTATAGATGGGAAAAAGAAAAATATATGAAATAATTGCTAATACAGACCTAATAAAAGAAAAATTGATATTAGCTACAATTACCGATACAAGCAAAAGATATGATCAAAATTTATTTTCAGAAAAAATATTATTTTCTAATAAATCAAATGCTATTTGTAGTTTTGAAGATAAAAAATTGTTTGAGAAAATAGTAGATGTCCTTGAGATAAATGAAAATTTTTTTGACAAAAGTAAAGCAGAAAAAATTACTTTAGAATTAGATGAGGGTAAAATAGAGCTGTTTTTAGACCCTATTTATGATGACCCTCGTGTAATAATATTTGGAAGTGGTCATGTATCACAGCCTTTAGCAAAAATTGCAAAAGTAGCCGGTTTTACAGTAAAAGTTGTTGATGATAGAAAAGGATTATTAAATAAGGGCTATTTTCCTACAGCAGATAAATTAATTTTAAGTGAGTATACTGATTATTTAGATGAAATGAAACTAAGAAATGATGACTATTTGGTAATAGTCACTAGAGGTCATCAACATGATTATGAAGTTCTAAAAGGTGTGATTGACTCTCCTGCTAAATATATTGGAATGATTGGGAGTAAGACTAAGGTTAAATTAACCTTTGATGAATTAAGAGAAAAAGATAATGTAAATGAAAAATTATTAGATAAAGTAGATGCACCAATTGGAATTCATCTTGGTAGTGAGACCCCTGCTGAAATAGCAGTTTCAATTATGGCAAAAATTATTTCTGTAAGGAGGGGTAGAGATGAAGCATAGTTTAATTAAAGAGATTTTTAATAAAAACAGTAAAAAAATGGCCCTGGCAACAATAATTAATGCCTCTGGCTCTTCACCTCGCGATAGTGGAGCAGCAATGGTTATTTTTGAAGATGAAGAAATGCTAGGAACTATTGGTGGAGGAGAAGTTGAAAAATCTGTTTATGATAAAGCTTTAGAATATTTAAAAAATGAAAATTATGAAAAGAGTAAAAAACTTCATTTTGATATTTCTAATGAAGAAGCTGCAGAAGTAGGAGGAATTTGTGGAGGAAAAGTAGATATTTTATTAGAAATTATTAATTTGAAGGAGGAATAAAATGCTACTTAAAAATGGACTAATTTATGATGATAAAAGTGGAAGATTAAAAAAGGGAGATTTGCGTATTGAAGGAGAAAAAATAAAAGAAATAGATAGCTATTTGAGTAGTCAAGAGAACGAAATAACAATTGATATTAGCGGAAAATATCTTCTCCCTGGAATAATTGATAGTCATGTCCATTTTGAATTAGAATCAAGAGGTACAGTTTCTGATGATGATTTTTATACCGGTAGTATTTCTGCTGCTTATGGTGGAGTTACTACTTTTATTGATTATGCAGATATGAAAAAAGAATCTTTAATAGCTGGGTTTGAAGAGCGTAATGATAAGGCCAAAAACAAAAGTGTTCTAGATTACACTTTTCACCTTGTTATAAATAATGATTTTGACTTAGATAAGCATTTAACAGAAATTGAAAAACTACCTAAGAAAGGGATTTCAAGTCTAAAATTATTTACTACTTATGAAGATATTTATATGTTAGCTGAAGAAAAAATGCAAAAAATTTTTGATATAGCTGTTAAAAATGATTTAGTAGTTACTGTTCATTCGGAAGATAATGACATTATAAGTAAAAATCAAAAGAAATATAAAAAAGAAGATAAAGATGGTTATAAATATCATCCAGATATTAGAGAAGCTGAAGCTGAAAAAGAAGCTATAAAAAAGTTAAGCAAATATGCCAATAAAAGTGGAGCTCAATTATATATAGTTCATTTATCTTCCAAAAAGGGATATGAGGCAGTTTTAGAGGCAAAAAAAGAGGGGGTAAATATTAAGGTAGAAACAACTCCTCATTACTTACTTTTAACTAGGGATTTACTTGAAGGAAATGAAGCAGCATATAATTTTATGACTCCTCCTCTAAGAACAAAAGAAGATAATAAAGCATTATGGCAGGGGATAATTGATGGAAATATTGATGTAGTTGCTACTGACCATTGTGCTTTTAGTAAAGAAAAAAAAGATAAAGGAAATAATGTTTATGATACATATCCTGGAATAGCAGGTGTAGAAACTCTATTTCCACTTATATATACTTATGGAGTTGAAAAGGGAAAAATATCTATGAAGCGATTAATTGAGCTATTAAGTGTTAATCCAGCTAAAATTTTTGGACTTTATCCAAAAAAAGGAAGTTTAAAAGAGGGTAGTGATGCTGATATTTTAGTATATAATCCAGATGTTAAAAGAAAATTAAAGGCAAGTTCTCTTCATTCTAAGTCTAATCACAGTGCTTTTGCTAATATGGAAGTTATTGGAGATAGCTATTTAACTATTAGTAGAGGAAATATAATAATAAATAAAGATAATTTTGAAGGAAATAAGGGAGAAGGTAAATTTATTAAAGCAAAAGTTTAGTTATAGTCAGGATGATAATTATGGGAAATAATTTATTTTTAACAGGAGATATAGGAGCAGGTAAATCTACTATAATTAAAAATTTAGTTAAAGATATTAATAGAGATATTGGTGGATTTGTTGTTGGAATGAGTGGAGAAAAATATAATTGGAATTCTTTTTTTCTATTACCTGCTTCATATTATAAAGATAAAAATTTAGATAGATTTAAAAGTAGGGAAAATAATGTTTTTGTAAAAAAAGGTGAAAATTTTGTGATGATTAATAAAGAAGTTTTTAATGTTTATGGTCTTCAATTATTAAGTAATTATAAGGAAAAAGATCTAATTATAATGGATGAATTAGGTAGATTTGAATTATTTGCTCCTAAATTTCAAAATAAAGTTATTGAAATTATAAAAAGTGATATATTGGTTTTAGGTGTAATTAAAAAAGAAAAAAATATCTTTTTAAATAAAGTAAGAGAAATTTTAAATAATAAAGAGTTATTAGTAACTAAAGAAAATAGAGAAGAAATATATAAAATGGTGAAAGATAGATTTTATGAATTGAGAGGTAATAATTATGATTAGAGCTATATTATTAGCAGCTGGAAAAGGTAGTAGAATGGGAGTAGAAAAACAGCTTTTAAATTGGAAAGATAGCAGTTTGTTAAAAGAAAGTATTGAAAATTTAATTAAGGTTAATAAAATTGATGAAATAAGAGTGGTCTTAGGTTATAAAGCTCAAAAAATAAAAAATAATATTAATAATTTAAAAAATGATAAATTAAAATTTTTAGTTAATAAAGATTATGAAAATGGAATGCATACTACTATCAAAAAAGGTTTAGAAAATATTAATGAAAAAATAAATCATATTCTAATTTCTTTAGGAGATCAACCTTTTATTGATAAAAATCTTTATGACGAAGTTATTGATAAATATCTTTCTGTTGATAAGGATATATTAGTTCCAACTTATGAAGGGAAAAGGGGACATCCAGTAATAATCAAAAAAGAGTTACTGTTAAGTGAAATTGATGATTTAGAAGGTCCTGGAGGGTTGAGAACTTTAATTAAGGATAAGAAGGAATTAGTATATTTTTATGAATTAGATAAAAAGGAAGTTGTTATTGACCTTGATTATTATGATGAATATAAGTTGTATAGAAAAAAGAAAGCTGTAGAAAACAATAGTTTGTTTTTAAATTATAAGTTTTGGTTAGAAGGAAAAGAGAAGGTTTTTGGGGATGGCCCTTGTGATATTTTAGTAAGGATTGACCATTATGGCTCTTTAAAAAAGGCTGCTGAAGATATTAATATGTCTTATAGTCAAGCCTGGAATTTAATTAATAAAATTGAAAAAAATCTTGGATTTAAACTTATAAAAAAGAGAGTTGGCGGTGAATCTGGTGGAGGTTCTGAGCTTACTTCAAAAGGCAGAGAACTAATGAATGATTTTTTAGCATTTAGAAGAGAGATTCATGATAAAATTGTTAATTTAGAAAATAAATATTTTAAAAAATGGAAATAGAATGTATATTTTTGTAAAATAAAAAGGTATTATTAGACATATGAAGAAATATTATATAAGTTTAATTTAAAAAAATTTGGAGGTGGTATTTTTGTTTCAAAAAAATGTTTTAATATTTTTAATTTTTAGTTTTATACTTTTAATAGCTTCAAATATGGTAGTAGCGTCTGAAAATGAAAAACAAGCAGAAATTGCTGTGGGGGTAAACTTAACTGATTCTAAAAATTTAGATTCAATATTTGATTTTAGATTTGATTTAAAATCATTAGATGAAAATTTTAATTTAGGTTTTAATGGCTATTACTTAGAAAATGGTTTTAGTATATATGATCTTTATAGTTTTTTTAATTTAGAGATGATTAAAAAATATAATACAAGTTTAGAAATGGGATTAAGTAACTATAATAATAAAAAAAAGAATGAGGTATATAAAGGTTTTTCTGCAGGTTTAAGGTTAAATAATAATTATAGTCAAAAGTTAGATTTTTTTAGTAATTTTCGATTATCAGTATTTCCAGGAAAAATACTCCCCCGATATGAAACAGGGATAAAATATAAAATTAATGATTATTCAAAAATAAATTTGTCCTATAAGAAAATAACTGAAGATTTTTCTGGCTTAAATATAGGTATAAGTTTAGAAATAAATTAAAATAAGAAGGGAGTAATTTTAATTGAAAAAGTTAAATGTATCTTTAATAGTAATTTTATTATTAATTGGATTATTAACTGGATGTGATAGTTTATATTATAGTGAATATACTATATCTGGTAAAGTTGAAAATGAATCTAATGAAGAAGGAATTGAAGATGTAAAAATTCTTTTTAACGGAAAAGATTCAGTTTATACAAATAGTAATGGTGAGTGGGTGAAAAGTGGTTTAACAGGAAGAGCTATAATAAGT
>JBNJDL010000077.1:0-10097 GCA_051744825.1 Bacillota bacterium
TACTTCCATTCTTTCAGAAAAGAATTCAGAACCATTTTCAATAAAATCAATAGCCTTATTATCAATATTTCTAAAATGTTCATTATTCACTTCAATAAATTTAGAAAAATCTACTTCCTCATTACAATTTTCTATTTTTTCTCGAATCAACTTTTTCTTTTTCTCTAAGTTAGCAACATTATATATATCTTTAAGCTTGATATCAGTAGTTTTACCATCAATAATATACCTACTACCACTTGCATGCCAAATGTTTTCATCTTTAAAGTCCTTTTCTAACAATACACTAAGCACTATTCTTTCTCCCATGAAAACGGGTCTAACATCTTTCCCTACATAAAAGGTTTTATTTTTACAATGAGGACATTTTAATTTTTTAGAAGGTTCCGAACTACTATTCATAAATTTAATATCTGCATATTTTTTTGCAAATCCTTTTAACTTCTCTACAGCCTGTTCAGATGTAAAGCTAACATTGATTTCATCTATCTTATTCTTTATTTCTTTTAATGTCTTGCTATTTATCATAGATTTTATATTGCTTTTTAAAAATAAAAATCTATTATAATATTCCTCTCCAAAACCATTATTTAATCCCCAATCAATAACTTCATCTTCAATATCCAAATAATGGTTTTTGTAAACAATTTCTTCATTGATACTTTCCGCATGTAAAACCGGAACTTCACAATTTTTACACCAAAAAACTCTCATAATAATCACCTACTGTATTTTTTTCAAACTTTTAAAATTATTTATAAAAAATATTGAATAATTTTTTCTCCATCTTTTGTTAAAACATATTCTTCTTTTTTTATTGATTTTAAAAGATTCATATCAATTAAATGATTGATAAGTTCCTTTTGTCTAACGCTTTCTACACCATTAATTCTAGAATCAGCTTTAACACTGTTTTTATTAAATGTTTCAATTAGAATAAGAGCATGTGGATAAGTTAAATTTTGAATTAAAGCTTGACCATAATGCTTATTAACAAATATAGATTCAAAAAGATCTAGATCTTTTATAATATCATCACGCCCATCAAATCCAGTCAGCTTCTTAATAGTTCTGATTCTTTTATCTTCTGAACCATTACCATGAATTATTTTAGTCTCTAATGCTCCTGCAATTTCATCTGGATAATCATCAGGAAATTGTGATGATACCCATACACCTAATCCATATGCCCTACATTCTCTAATAAGCGATTCTAATTTAGGTTCTCCTAAGAATCTATGTGCTTCATCAAATACAAATATGTTTTTCATGTTTTGTGAATGAGGTAAAGAATTCAAATATTGATGTGCACTTACAACTAGTATTTTAGCTATAGCATTTTTAACTTCATCATTAGCTATAGAACTCAAATTAAAAACATAGGATTCACTTAAAAGATCAGATAAAGAAACATCTCTAAAATCTTCTTTAAACATATTATAACTAAAAATAGTATCTAATCTCGCATAAGCTTTTTTATTTTCCTCCCGCAAAGTATTTGCAACTTCATTCAAAACCGGAAATTTCAAATTATTACTATATTCCATTGATCCACCATACGCATTAATACCATATTCACCATAAACTTCTCGTAATATCTCTTTAAATGTAGCCTCTTGCTGAGTCCCTAATTTATATACAGATTTCAACACTCCGCTAATGGCTATACTATGAGCAGCAGCATTTAAATAACTATTTTTTCTCCCTTGCTTTTTTGGTGGTATTAGTGGATTATAAGGCAATCCTTCAAATTCTAAATTAACATACTCTAAATTAGATTGTTTTAAAAATTCTTCATCTCCAAAATCATTTTTGAAATCAAAAATCAGAAAATTTACTCCCTGTTTTCTTTCTTGGAGAATCATAGATTTTAACAATTGAGTTTTCCCTTTTCCAGGGCTTCCTGTAATCATTACATTCATATTAGATAAATTATCTCCTGAGCATTTAGGATCATAAAAAACTAATTCTTCTGAAGATGTAATTTTACGACCAATAAAACTCTTGAAATTTTTATTAATAACTTCTTTTTTAACTATATCCTTACTCTTTTCATTATTTGGATCATTTTCTTCAATATTTATTATATCTTTATTATTTGATTCATTAATATAAGATTTATTTAAAATCTCTTTTGCTTTATTTTTTTTGTTTTCTGAAAATGATTTATTTTTATTGAATATCTTTGATATTTTATTAAATTGAATTTCTGAGTTATCATTTAAAATTTCAACAAAATCATCTTCATGCAACAATAAATAATCTCTGGTTGCTTTTATCTCTACTTTATCAATTATCTTGTTTGTAGAATTAACATTTATTAAAATCCCAGGCTCAATCTTAACATTTATTTCACCATGATTCAATTTATCTATTAATATTTTAAGATTCTGGAAAAAATTGGAGTTAGAATTGTCAACTAAATTCAAATAATCATCATCAAATATTTTATATTTATTCAAATTATAAATTATCCAATTAACAACTTCTTTATTTCTAAAAGAATTAACCTCATTATTATTAGTCATAAAATATTTTTCTAATCTTTCCTCGGTTTGTTCTAACTGTTTGAATCCTTTGCAAACATATTTGGCATTACTAGAATTCTTAACTTCAATTAATCTAACTTGTATAGAAAAATCATTTTTTCTTATTAAGTCTTTAGAAAATGAGATAACAGCTAAATCATCACAATAAAAATTATTTTTCTCTTCATCATTAAATCTCATAGCTATATTTTTAGAATATCCTGGAACTATTCCCATAAGCTCTTCTATTCCTATAATTATATGCCACTTATCCCTATCATTTTTTAATGAATTTTTTAAAACTCTAAAAGCAGCAAGCGTTCCTAGAATCCCTTTTATTTTATTAAAATTATTATTATTTCCTAATAAATCTAAGACCCAAAATCCATTCAATAGATTTAGATCACTAAATAAACTTTTTAATACAACTTGAGGTTCTTTTATCGCATTATATTCTCGTAATACATGCTTAAACAATTCAATAAAAGGCTTTTTTTGGTTGGTAATTGTCAGAAACTTAACATCTTCATTACTTCCCTTTTTTACAGAAGAATAATTAGAATAATCTACTAAAAAAGGCTTTTCTACTTTTTTCATTTTTTCACTATTAAAAATATCAATATCTATTTCTCTATCTAAAAATGTAGCCATAAAGGATTGATTTATTAATTTATCTGGAATATCTTCTGGAGTTACATTAACAGTTCTCAGCTTGTGATTATTCTTAGCTATATTAGTACTAAAAGCTTGGGGATAAAAAGCATTTGTTTCCTCTAAAATCTTACCAAATTCAGTTTTCTTCTCTTTATTTAAATATGTTACATAATTATTATAAGAAGTATAAGTAACATGATTTGCTCTATACTGTGATTTAGTTAAAGGGTGACAACTAAATCCATTAGCAAAATACGTATTTAAATATTGATCTTCTTGATTAAACATATTTACAGAGTTATTATCAACTTTAAATAAATCTTTTATAAAAAATAAATGATAAAAATAATTTTCATTATCATTTAAATTTTTAAATGATTTTTTAGAATATGAGACCTTATTAATACAAGTTTCTTCAATAGTCTTATCAGTTCCGGTTTCAAAAAGTTCATCTAATTGGCAATAGCTATTTTCTTGATTTTGCTGATATATCAAACTAATATGAAAGTGAGGCAGCTCATTTTCATCTCCTTTTCTTTTAAAATATTTAAAATAAGATTTTAATCCTTCTAAAACAAATCTAGAATCTCCAGGATTTAATATACCTATATGGATCGTTTGTTTACTTGTACTAAATAAATAAGGATAAATTTCTGATAAATGTTTGATTTTATTTTTTATAACTGAACTCAAATATTTTTCAACGCCATAGCTATTTGTCGCTTTTTCTGGAACATAATATAACCATAAAAATGCAGGACTATTTTGTGCTACATACCAACCATCTTCTCCTTGAATATATTTAAAAGCTTCTGAATTATCAGCATTATTTAATAGTTCTTTATTTTCAAATGCATTATCCCAACAATGTAAATAAAATGATAAATTCAAAGGGGCAAATGGAGATAACACACGTTTATCACCTATTTCTATAGTATCTACTTTAACTAATTCAGGAACTTCTTTTACTGCTTTAGAAAATTCAGTTAAATAAAACTTGATATTATCATATAGTTCATTAAAGGAATCAAATAAATCAATATTTTTAGATTCATAAATAGATTTAAATTCTTTTAAAATTTCAGAACGAATTTTTAATATATCATTAGCTTGTGGACTGATACATTCTTTAAAATCTTCTCCAGCAACTAAATAATATTGATTAGGATTATTTAGTAATTTTTTATAAATTTCATTAAGATTATTAATATCATATCTTCTTAATAGTTCAGTAAATTTTGAATCAACTTCATACTTATACAATTTATTTTTATAAACAAAAGAAGTATATTGTTCAGATTTTAATTTGATGTTTTCAAAAGCCTCTTTTCCTTTTTCGGAAACAAAATGTAATAGATGTTTATGGCTATCTGGTTTATCGTATTCCTCTCTAATTATTATTTTAGTTAATTTTTCATTATTAAAACTTAAATTATATTTGATTTTTCCTTCTTCCAATGTTTCATCTCTAGTTACTTTGCAATTTTTCTTTTCTTCTTTTCCTAATTCTTTAATTACATTACATTTGATTTCTTTTATATCTTCAGCGTTTTCCATAACTAAGGTAGGGTATAATTCCCCATCTTTTAATTCTAATTCACCTTCTACTTCTGGAATGATAATTTGACTTGCTTGTTCTTGTAAAATAAATTTGCCTTTAAACAAAGCCTTAGTTAATTTATTTTTATCTTTATTAATAATAATATTTAAAAGCTCATAATTTTTAACATCTTTTAAAGTAAGTTCACATTTGCTATCAATTAATTCGTGAGTTCCTATTTGTTCATTTTTTTTATTCAAATTATTATAATAATAATGAATGTATAATTTATCTTGATTATTTATTTTACCTTTAAGATTAACTTTTAATTTCTTTAAATTGCCTTTATTTAAAACTCCCTCTATTTTCTTTTTAGTACTATTTATTTCTTTATAAAGTTCATTATTAGGCTTTATATCTAATCCTTTTATTTTAGATGGTCCTTTTTTCCCAAAAACATTCTTGGCTATTTTATAATTGAAATCTTTTAAATTATACAAAGAAGATAAATGTAAACTTTCATTACGCAAAATCTTTTCGATTTTTTTCTCATCAATGCTCTCTGGTAAATAAGCAAAATTCAATTTATCTAACACTTTCTTTTTAAAATTCATAGATACTGGTTCAATTTTTTTATTATTAACTTTGCAATATAGCTTATAATTATCTTTTATAATTCTATCTTCCTTTAAATTTTTTCGGTTAATGTAAAATAAAGGCAAATTGTATTTAGAAATATAATAATTAATTTCCTTTTGATATTTATCATTTTTTAATTCACATAATCTTTTTAATCTATCAATTATATTTAAACTATGTAAAATATTATCATTAAAAAAACATTTAACTAATTCATTGTACCAATTTGGAGCATTATTATCTTTGAAATCTCTTTTTAATTTATTTTTAGTAAAAATTCTTTTTAAAATATTCCCATCTGAAGCTGTTTTTAAAGTTTCGATAGGATCAACATCAAATATAATAATACAAGTATTGTTTGTTCTTAGCTTTTGGTCATCTCGTAATTTACCAGCAAAACCTCTATTCCCAATATTATTTTTGAATGTATTATCACTATTATTTACTAAATAAGGTATTAATCTTAAGTGGTTTTCACCTCTATTATATATTAAACCATTAATTCCTTCTTTCAACTTATTTTGGGTAGCATCACTGTCCCTAAATAATTCATTAAAAATAGATTTATATATGTGATACTCTAATTTTTTTAAATCATAAGAAATAATTTTGTTTTTACTTTTAGAAATAAATCCTTTATTATATTCAAATCTTAAAATTTCTAAGAGCCCAGAAAAGACCAAAAAATATTCTTTGTCTTGTTTTTTAGATAACAACTTTAAACATCTATTTTTAATTTTATTCGCTAAATAACTATTTAACTGATTTACTTCTAGCATAAAATTTCCTCCTTAACTAATTGTCTTCTGAACATATTGACTTTCACCAGCATCGGATTTTCTATCTAGATGTCCTAATAAGGATAGTTGTTTTTCAATACTATCCTTTTCTCTTTGTGACGGATATGTAAACCCTCTTATTTGCATCTCATTCCAAAAATCTTCTAGTAACATCTGATGCTTAGAACCAAGAATTACATTTGTTATAAATGATAAAAAATCATTACTCAAGCGATAATAATTTCCTCCCCGCCCTGCCGATCTGAGATAATCACATCCCATTTTATCTCCTGCTAATTTATTATAAACCTGAGTAGTAGCATTATTAGCACTACGTGATTCTTTAATTTCATAATATTTCTTATACATCTCATAAATAGACCTGAAAAGATTCCCATTGTCTTTATCTACATTAAAATTTTCAATGTTTATTATTTCGATTAAATCTTTGTAATTAGACAATCTTTCATATGTAGTTGTAATAAAATTCTTTGTTTCGTTTTTATATAATTTCTTAATATCTTTTAAACTATTAGGAGATTCTCCATCATTTATTTTTTGATAAGTTTTTTTCAATTGGTTAAATGCAATAAACCTATAATAGCCTTTAATCAATATATCATTTCTTATTTTTCTATATTGCTGTTTAATTGATTTAAATTCTCTATTGTTTCCAGTAAGAGAAGATTTTATCATAACAAATCCATTAAATTTGCATTCATTTAAACCCTGACAATTTGAACAACAATCTGAATTATTAACTAAAAAACTATTTTCTTCTTGTTTGATTATATAAAATATGCGTAACATATAAGTAGAAAAATGAAAATAAATCAAATTTTGAATCCAATTTATTTTCTCTACTCTAGCTAAAGGTAATTCCAAAATATAATTCAAATCATTTTGAAACTGTCTAGGTTGATATTGACATTTGAATTTATTTATATCAAAATTAATTTCTGATTTGATCTGTTCCTTAGATTTTAACTTGTATTCATTATTTGTATTTTGGAGTTTTTTTACTTTTTCCAATAAAAATCTTTCATAAAAATTTAATCCTTCTTCATTAGATAATACATCCCATAATTTTTGAATTAAATTATAGTTAATTTCTTTTCCATCATAAAAAAAAGCGAATAAAAATTTACTATCAAAACCTTTATTTTTCATATCTCGACCACTTTTACTACTATAAGGTTTAAAAGTAGATGGGATATCTATATGAAAAGGCACAGGGAAAACTCCTTTACGTCCCCTTTGTAATCTAATTAAATAATGATCAATAAAATATCTTTTAATTCTTTTATTATCCAACTTGAAATCTACTTCTTTGAAAAGATTTTTCCAATTGCTTTCTTCATTTTTAGCTATTCCTATATCTTGTGGATTAGAACATAATCCTTCTCTAATAAAGAAATATAAAATTTTCTCTGGAGCATCTGCTGAAGTATTTTTTGGATAATAAAAATCATTAATATATCTATTCCAATTCCACTTAGCCATAATCTCACTCCTTAATTTATTTTCTTAAATTCTACATCTATATCTTTTATTAATTTAAAATAATCATTATTAACTTCATAAAAAATTGATTTATTATTATATACTTCTTTAGGCATAATCTTTTTACTTAAAACTTTAAGTTGATTAAATCGTTCTAAATCTACACTCGAAATGTTATATCCATTATGTGCTAAAACAATTAGTTCAAATAAATCTAAGGTCACTTTCAAATGATAATCATCATTAATTCTAACAGTAAAATAATTAGGAAAAAAATCTAACGCTTTAACTGCTTCAACATTTTGCCAATATGATTGAACATAAGGTGTTTTATCCATATTAACTTCCACTTCTCCTAATAATCTACCTTTACTTCTAGTTGTCATTGTTTCTAATTGAATAATTCTTTTATCTGATAACTTATTTCCAAAGGTATTGACTAAAACTTTTCTAATCATTTTCAATAGATCTTTATCTAAATAAATTTGATTTTGATTAAGCATTTTAGTTTTTTCAGCTTTTAAACAATGATAAAAAGATTTGAAATACTCAGAATTTAAAATTTGAGAAAAATCAGTAACTAACACATCCGGTATTTTATTTTCATTATCTCCTTTGAAAAAATATAAATATCTACAAATGTTTTTCATCAACTCCGACTTAGTATTTTCTTCATTTTTCAAAATTGGATTGAATATCAGTTCTATTATCTTTTCTTTATCTAATTCTTCGGTAATAAATTTATTTGACTTTTCTTTTAAAGTTTTTAAAAAATGTTTAGGATTAGCGTTAGCCAAAATTTTCAATAATTCTAACTCTTTATTCCCAATATAAATAGCATCAAAATTATCGATTGATTCTCGAATAAATTCTAAAATAGCATTTTCAGAATCATTATCAAATAAATTATTATAGAATAAAAATTTAGAATAATTTATTTGATCACTTTTCTTAAAATAATCACATGGATTTTTATAATTATTTTTGGTGATAATATCTATATATTTTGTTTCTCCTCCAGTTAATATAAAATATATAAAATCCCAAACATTTCTAGGTGTTAAATGTACCTTATTATATAAAAAAACTTTAAAAAGTAAATTTTCTACTCTATCTATTACTTCAGAATACTGAAACATCTTCAAGTTGAAATAAATAGGGCATCTTTGATTTTTTTTACAATTATCACACTTTTTCATATCTAATAAATCATAAACTTTATCTATAATTTTTTTAAAAAATGATTTATCATTAATTTCTATCCCTTCTATATTAGGTTTGACTATACACCTTAAATCAAAATTAGCTACTAAAATATTATTATTTAACTTTTTGTATTGCTTTTTTAAGGAAGAATCTATTCTCGTTATATTTAATTCATTAAATATAATTTCTTTTATAAGCTCTAAATTTTTATTATCCTGACATTCATTTATAAATTCTTTAGAATTAAAAAATTTAATAGCTATACCTACATTCATAGCTATTATATAAACTTTTTTATTATTAGATTTATGATCTTTAAAAAAATCACTAAAAAAATTTATTAACTTGTAATTCAAGTTTTCATTACGAGAATCAGTCTGAGTAGCATCAGCATTAGCATGAATTTTATTTTTTGAGACACCTTCTTGTTCTAAATTATCTCTTAACTTTCTTAAAGTCATAGATTTACCATCACCAGCATTACCAGATAAAATAATCAATTTTGTCTTATTACTTTTTAATCCTTTTATACAATATTCTTTTAAAAATTTATCTAATTTTGATTCAATATATAATTTGTTTTGCAAATTAGATAATTTCTCCTCTGATACAACAGATTCTTTAGAAGATGCCTGTAAAGAAAACAATCTACTTATGTTATCCAATGAGCTAATTTTATTCATTTATTTCACTCCTAAGAATATTTGTAAATTTTATTAATTATCACAAGTTCTATGGTTATTGGTTCTATAAATCACATAATAATCCTTGTTTAGTAGTGATTTTTTATAATATTACCTTTGTTTTATAATACAAGATAAAATCCCCAAAAATAAAATTCAATAATTATTTTTCTAATCCCTATTTTTAATCCTAAAATCTAAATTTGTTTACATAAATAATATCCAAAAAACTTAATAATACAATCCTTTATTTATTATATATTCAAAATAGTAGCTAGTAACTCAATAAATTATTTTACTATGATAAGTTATATAAAAATCAGCTATTAACACCAATCTATATTATTTTTTCTATAAATTCTACAATATTCCTTTAAAAAAGATAAATTATTAACATAGCAAAAGTTCCCTCAACGAAAAACCTCAGAATAAGACCAAGCATAATATTTCCTATAAAAATTTCTTCCAAAAAATATATTTAGCTCGGGTCTTTAGCCCGAGCCGAATACACCATCTTCCATATTATCTACTTAGATTTTATCCCTTGTACCTTAGCAGCATCTAA
>JBNJDL010000078.1:0-10052 GCA_051744825.1 Bacillota bacterium
CCATATTCTTTAGATAAATTTAAAACACTAGTACCAGATTTATATAAATCAACAATAGTTTTTTTAAATTCTTCATTATATCTTTTACCATTATTAGCCATTTTTAGACACATCCTTTCAATATTTTTATTATATATTTTATAACTCGATGTATCTATGATTTTATACTATCATCAAAATATTGGTATAAGTAGTACTTAAAAAAATTTGATTAACAATTTACTTAGAATAGAATTTATTTTTTGTATAGTAAAAGTAAATATAATTTGTTATAATTAAAATACTTGCGATAAGATAGGAGAATAATTATTATGAATGAAAATATTGATAAACTATTAGATGAATACAATAATAAAATGGATAGAATAGAAAAAACTGAGGGTAGTTCCTTAGATGAATTAATTGAAAATTATAAAGAAAAAATGAGTAATATAGATAATAAAATAAAAGATAAGTCAGAATATAGAAAAATACATAACAAATTCAATTTAGAAAAGAAAAAAGATAAAAATGTAAAAAAACTTATCAAGGAGAATAAAAATATATTAAAGGTAAGGTATGAAAAGTGTTATCCATTTTTAAATTTTTCAGACCAGTTAATATTTTTTTTAATAGCACTTAATTCAGAAAAACTCTATAAGTTTGAAGAAAAATATAAATTTGAGAAAATAAATAAAATGGCAAAGAATAATAAGAAAAATAAGACATTATACTACGAGTTAGAAAATGAAGTCTTACAAGTTAAATATCAATTTGATAGAGTATTTTTAGATATAGTAAGTAAAAGAACTTTTGAATTCATAAAAGAAAGTAATGAAGAAAGAATTAATCTAGAAAAGAAAAATAAAGAAATTAATGATAAAACAAAAAAATTTAAAAAAGAAATGGAAAGAATAAAAAGTAAGAATTCAAAGTTAGAAAAATCTAAGAAATCATTTCAAAATATGATAAAAAATAAAGAAAAAAAGATTTCAAAGTTAGAAAATAAAAAATTGAATTCTAAAGAAAAAGAGTTAATAAGAAAATTAGAAATTGAAAAAAAAGAATTAATTGATAAATTAGAAAATGTTCAAAATAAGGAAGAAGTAGTTTATAAACATAGTTTAAATAAAATACTTGATGAACTTTTTTATGATTCTGATGAGTTGAAAAATATTGAAATAGACAAATCTATACTAGAAATTATAAATAAAAAAATGGAAGAAGATATAACTGAATTTTTAAAAAGTATTAAGAAAGTTTTTAAAACTATAGAAAAAAATGAAGATATAAGAAGATTTAAGATATTGAAAGTTAAAAAATTAGGTATGATTTTAGTTGTTAATAAAAATAATATTTTAAATTATGAATTTGATACTAAATTAATTAATAATTTTAAAAAGAACAAAAAAATTATAAATAAAGTAAATAAACAAAATTTTTATGAAATCTATGATGCTGAAAAGAGGAATGTTAACTTAGATAAAAACAAAATTAATTATAGATCAGAAAGTTCTAACTATACTAATATAGTTGAAAGTGAGTTAGCTATTTACGATAAGTATATTAAAAAATTTAGTAAATATAAAAGGTCAAAGTATTTATCCCTAAAAGACTATACAAATTTTTTTAATAAATCTAATAATTTTAAAAAACATATGTATTTTAAAACTAATAAGTTAGCTTATATTTTTACTAAAAATTGTCACAAGTTTCGTTTTATAAGAAATAGTGCATCACATGGAGAATCAGTTAATTATAAAGAATATTTATATATACGAAATAATACTTTTAAGATATTAAATGCTATTCAAGATTTAAAATTAAATTATGAATGTTTAAAAATCAATTAAAATAATAAATAAAATATATAAAAAGGAGCAAATAATGCATATAAATAAACCAAAATCAAGAGCAAATAGAGCATATGATTTAATTAATGAAACTACTCAAAAAAATATGATTTTACAAGGTGTATCAGGTTTTTTTGGTCCGATGGGAGCTTTAGGTACTGATGTGTATGTGATAGTAAAAATATATTCTCCTATGATAAATAATATTAGGAAAATATATGGACGGAAACCATTAGATAAAAATATATTAGTTGATTTTGTTAAAGGAGCTTTGAAAGAAGTTTTAAATGATATGATTTTTGATAAAGGCCTTGGTAGTATACCAGTTATGGGAGTATACTTTAATGCTATTTGTGCTAGAGCTATGACTTGGAGAATTGGGATATTATTTACAATGCTAGCTAGCCGTGGAGAAAAAGCAAAAGTTAAGCAAATAAAAGAAACTATGATTTTAATAAGAAAAGTATTTCCTAATGAATCTAATGTTAAATTTAAAAAACCTGAGCAGAGAATTTTTAATAAAATTGTAACTTCAGTAGAAGGCGAAGATATTGAAACATATGATAAAAAAATTGACGATGCTTTAAGTGCGTTTTAATTAAAATAAGGAGATTTATGGAATTTAAACAAGTAAGAAAACAAATAATTGAAAACTATGACTATATTTTAACTTCTATAGATGAAAATAATTTTAAAAAAAGAATAAAAGATTCAAAAAAAAGGTTATTCAAAGAAGAAATGAGTTTGTTAGTTGTAGGTGAATTTAGCCGAGGTAAATCAACATTTATTAACACTTTACTTTCAGCTCCTGTTTTACCATCAAAAGTGAATCCTACAACTGCAAGTATAAATATCATAAAGCCTTCAGAAAAACGTAGACTATTAATACATAAACAAAAAGAAGTACTTACTTATGATATTCCTGAAAAAGAACCAAGAGTTTTTTTGAATGAATATGTCACTTCAGAAAATGAAAATATTGAAGAAATTTCAAAGATAGTAATTGAATGGCCATCTTTATTAAATAAATTAGATTGTAAAATAATAGATACTCCAGGAGTTAATGACTTAGATGAATTAAGAGAAAATATAACCTATAACTATTTATCTAAGGCAGATGCCTGTATTGTGATGTTAGATGCACAACAACCATTTACTAAAAGTGAAGAAAAATTTATAAAAAACAAAATATTAAATAATGATATTCATAGATTAATATTTGTTATTAATAGATGCGATGATATAACTTCATCTCCTCAAAACGAGGATATTAAGAGAATAAAAAAATATGTAATAAATAAACTTGAAGAAAAAATACCATCAATAAAAGAACCATTAGTATTAGGAGTTTCCTCTTTACAAGCATTAATTGATAGGTATAATGGTGAAAATGGAGCGTGGAATGTAAATTTTAAAAATTTCGAAAAAAAGTTAAATGATTTTATAAATGAAAAAGCATTAAATAATAGATTAGATGATCATATATATAGATATAAAAATTTATTAAATGATATTAAAAAATTTTACTTATCTAGTTTAGAGGATTCAGAAAAAACCAAAGAAGAATTACAACAAGAGATTAATATATATCTAAAGAAAGAAAAACTATTAGATAAAACTTTAATTTCATTTAAGAAAATGATTAATAATGGATATATGCGATTAGAGACCGATTTAGAAGAATTATTAGATGAGTTTATTTATGATACTAAAAATAAATTTAATCAAAAATATCAAAGGAGTGAATCAACTGAAGAGATTATAGAATTTTTACAAAATACATTTAAAATATTTACTGAAGAAATCAATGAAATCATTTTTGATTTTAGAAAAAAATTAATAACTAAAATACGAAAAGAATTAGAAATTGAATTACCTTTAGATGAAAATAAAATAAGTATTAAAAAGAATTTATCTATAGATAATATTGAATTTAGTGAAGAAAAAGAAAATATTATAGATAAAGACTCATTAAAAATTGCAGGAGCAGTTGGTATAGCAGCAGGTATATTGTTAGGCCCAATTACAGGAATATTAGGAGCACAAATTGCTTATGATAAATTCAAAGAAAAAAGTGTAAATAAAAACAAATTAATTAGAGATAAGTTGTATAAATCTTTTAAAGAAATAAAACAAGATGCTAAATCTAACATTAAAAAAATTTTAAAAAAGGAAAAAGATTATTCTAAAATAAAAGTTTTGAATATTATCAAAGATCAAATAAAATATAGGCGTTCTAAAATGAATGAAAAAAAAGAAATAATTAAGAGAGATCAAAATAAAAAAATAAAACAAATAAAAAAGAATAAAGAAATAATAACAATAATAGATAATTATTTAGATATAGAAAGGAGAATATGGAAAAAATAATTAAGGATATAAAAAAGGTCGCTAAAAATTTAGAAAATAATCAATGTATTAAAATATGTAATCATATCTTAGAATCTAGGAAAAATGATAAATTCCATATAGGTATTATAGGGGAATTTAACCGTGGAAAGACTTCAATGATAAATCATATCCTTGAATTAGATTTTTTACCAACAGATTTTCTTCCTGCTACATCAAAAATCACAATCTTAGAATATGGAGAAACTGAAAAGATAATTTTAAAATATAAAAATAAAAAAAGTGAAATTTTGCCTATAAATAAAAAAAATTTAGAGAAATTAACCGAAAAAAATATTAAGGATTCAAATGATTTGGAAGTTGCTATTGTAAAAGTACCTCATGAATTATTAGAATCAGGTATTGTATTTATCGATACACCTGGAGTTAATGATTTAAATCAAATGAATGATATGATAACTAAAGATATTTTACCTTATTGTGATTCCTTACTTTTTTTATTAGATCCAGTAACAGCGTTAACAAAAAGTGAATCTGATTTTTTAAAGAGTAATTTATTAAAATATCAATTTCCTCTAACTTTCTTTATTTTAGGGAAGGCTGATAGATTAAATCTATCTGATTTAAATGCTTCAGTTAATGGAGCTAAAAAGAGAATAAAAAAAGTTCTAAATGAAGATTTACCAGTAATACCTTTTTCAATAAAAAAAGAATCAATAAGTAGAGATAAAACTCAAAAAAACTTTGATATTAAAAGGGATTCCTTAAGAGATGAAATAAAAGTTGGTAAAAAAATAATTTTAAAACAAATAGAAAAATTAGTAATTAAAGGTAAAAAAAACAAAAGTCAAAAAGAAAAATCTCAATTGGGTTATGTTTTATCTTTACTTGAAAATGATTGTAAAACAAAGTTGGAGATAAATAAAATAGATGAAAGCAAGAAAGAGTTAATATTATTAGAAGCAAAAAATGAAAGAATTTTACAAAAAGATAAATTTGAGAAATTTTTAATAAGCATTGATAAAGTAGGAAAGAAAACATTGAAAAAAATGGTAAAAAAATCATTTAATAAATTTAAAAGGACATTAGTTAATGATATAGCATATCAGATGAATAGAAGATCAAATATTGAAGATTTTATAGATAATCAACTTCCTGTATATATTAATTATCAGTTTAAAAAATATTATGAAAATCAAGGCGAAAAAATAGAAAAATATTTAACTAAGTTTATAAAACATTTATCAAAAGAGTATACTAGAAATTTTTCTAAAGCTTTAGATGTTGCATTTGAGAAAAATTCCATAAAATTACCTGAAGTTTCATATAATAAAAAAAATGAAATAAAAAACTCTTATTTAAATGATATTTCACTAAGAGTTGTAGGTGGAATAGTAGGTTCGTTAGTATATCCTGGCTTAGGGACAGTTATTGGAGCACAATTTGCTTCAGTAATAGAAAAGAAATGGATTGAGAAAAAAGATAGTGAATTGCGAGATATCTATATACCTGATTTAAAAGATTTAGTTGATAAAGAATTTGATGATTATCAAAGAAAAGTAGAATTAGTAGTTAATCAAAAAATTGAAGACATAAAAGAAGAAATAAAAGAATTTCATTTTGTTCAACATGATCAAGATTTGAAAAATGAAAAAACTTTAAAATCAAAAAATAAAGATAGCTTTAATAATAAAATAAAAGAGAATCTTAAACTAATTAATAAATATAAAAATAAATTAAAAAATATATAAATAGGAGGAATTATGTCAGATATATTAGATGATTGGATCACTCAAGATTTTGATATGGAGAATTCAATAGAAAATACAGATCAAAACATTTTTGAAGGTGAAGATATGTATGGTGAAGATAATGAAATTATAGGACATACTGATAGTTTCAATGGTAGAGAAGAGATATATGGTGAAGATTATCAACATGAAGGATATAGTGAAGAAAATATTTTTGGTGGAGAAGATTATTATAATGAGCATAACCAATTAGTAGCCTATACAACTGAAAATAATATGACTGGTGAAGAAACATTATATAATGATAAAAATCAAATGGTTGATGATATAGAGGATTTAAATGAAGATTTATTAGATTTTGAAGGTATAGGAGAAATGCAATCAGACTGGGAAGCACAGATGCTATCATCAAATACATTTGATGGTTCTATGAATAATTTAACATTCCCGCCTTTAATATAAGTAGGAATATTTATGAGTAAAGTTTTAAATCAGATTGATGAATACGTAGACAAAAATAATTTAGATCAAAGTGAATATATAAAAAATCATAAATTAACATTTAAATATAAAAATAATTATTGGGAATCAAAAGACATTTATTTATATAGTTCATATTTATTTATAGTAGGATCAAGTGATATTAAACATTTTAAAATCTCTGAATTTAATGAAATTAACCTTGATAAAGAAAAGAATAAATTAATTATAAATATAAATAAAAGTAAAAGTATAATTTTAATGGATAAAAATATAATTGAGTTTTATAATTACTTTTCTTTTATATTTTATAAAAAAGATAGTGATGAATTTAAAGCAAAAAAAGAAATTCTAATAAATAAATATTGTAGAATAAATGAAGTTTTAATACAAGATATTAATAACGAAATATCTAAACTTTATGATGACTATAAATATTATAATGTGGTTATATTTGAAATAGAGCTTTATTTAGAATTTGGGTATGACTTAATTGCAGCTGAGTTATTAATAAAAAACATTGAAAATTTATTTTTTTATAGATCTTTGGATCTTTTTTTTATCTTATTCGAAAATTTTTGGACTAAATCTTCAATAAATATGTTATATAACCTTGAAACTGAAAACTCGACATTGAAAAAAATGATAAATATATTATATGAATATAATATAGAAAATAAATTTGATGAAAAAAAGTTAATATCAGTTATTATTAATTTGATAAATGAAGAATCGTTATTTTTAAGAGAGTTTCTATTTGTGATATTATATTTATTAATAATGATAAATAAGAAATTCAAAATAAATGATTTTAAAAATATTATAGAAAAAGAATTTCGAAATATAATAAGTAAAAGTAAAATAAACCAAAGTAAAGATAGAGTTGAATTTATAAAATCAATTTCTAAAGAAACACTAGATAATATTGATATTGATATTTTAAATACTTTTGAATTATATGATGATATTTCAAATTTATATATATTTGAAGAATATTATAAAGTAATAGAGAAGTCTTTTCAAAAAAATAGAATAATTGATATAAAAAAATATAATAAAAATTACTATTATTTAGATGAAATACATAAATATTTATCTTCTTTAATAAATTTTTTTTATAAAAAAAATTTCAATATTAAAATTATAAATAAAAATTATATGATTTATATTAAAGAGATCTCTAAATATAGTACTATTTTAGAAAAACCATTGAATTTTTTATTACAAAGTGAAATAAATTTAATTAATAAAGACTATAAATCTGCTTTAAAATTAATTAAAAAGTTTGAAAATAATAATAAAACTAGTTTACTTGATTTAAGATTTAATTATTCAAATAAAAAATATCAAATATTAAAAGCATGGTCTTACAAATCAATAAAAGCATTAGAAGAATTATCTAAATTAGTTTCTAAAAAACATATAGATATAATAGACTATGCTATAAATCAATTATTTAATGAAGTAAAATATGCAAAGATACCTGTAAACTCGATTATCAAAAGATTAGCTGATTTAAGTGACATAACAAATAATAATAAAATTAAGGAAATTAAAAATTCTATTTTAAAATATGATAGTATTAATAAAATAAATGTTGGTATAGTTGGAGAAACTAGTACAGGTAAGTCAACTTTTATTAATAGGTTTATGAATACTAATATTTTTTATTCAACTGAAGAAGAAGCAACTGGCATACCTACTATTATTTCTAATGCAAACAATTATCTTATCGAGATATTTGATAAAAATAATGATAAAGTACTCTTATATTTTAAAAATGACGTCGTTATAAAAGAAGAATATAAAAAATTTATTGAATTTAATAAAAATGAAAATATTTTATTTCATCCAGATATTGATCAAACTTTGAAAAAAAGAATAAAAGATATAAATTTTGATAAATTTTTAGTGGAATTTACTAAAAAGCATTCTTCAAATAAACTAATAGAAAAAGTAAAAATCAAAGGTCCATTTGACAATATAGCTAATAAGTATAATTTTATTGATACTCCAGGGCTAAATGCTTCAGATAATCAAGAGATCAGAACCTTGAATATGATTAGTTCATGTGAAATAGTTTTTTATTTGATAGATGGAAAATTTCCTTTAAAAAAAGAGGAGATAAAGAAACTGGAATATATAAGTGGAAAAGTAGTAAAAATCTTTTTATTAGTAAATAAGATGGATTTAGTTATAAAAGGGAATCCTTTTGATTCAAAAGAATCTATAGAAAAATCATTGTTATCTAGGCTAAAAAAATTAACTAATAATATTGAAAATATAGAAATAATATTCATAAGTTCAAAAATTAATATAGAGAATAAATATAAAAATTATTATAATAACTTACTATCAATATGGGATAGATTGGAAGATACTCACAAAACTTTATTTGAATCTATAAAAGAAAAGCATATTAATGAAATATTAAATAAAAACTCTAAAATTTTATATTATGATGTCTTAAACAAATATAATAATATAAAAACTTATTTTCCAATAAAAAAACCTAAAAAACAAATTCTATACATTATAAATAATAAAAAAGAATTATCTTTTTATAAGTGGAAATATAATGTTTTATATAATGAATTTTTTGAAATTATAAAAAAATATTTTGATGAAGAAATTAATCGTATAGAATTTGATCGGATATTTGATAAAGGGAGTATTGATTTAGAGGAAAATTTAAATCGTTTTTTTGAAAATGATTTTAGAAATCGAGTGAAAAATATTAATAAAAGTATTAACAAATTAGTAAATTATACTTTTAAAGAAAACTTTTTACCAGATATCAATAAAAACATATTAGAATTTTTAGAATCTAAAATTATAATTAATCTTGATTTTGAAAAATTTGTTAAAAGTAATAATAAAGCAAATATAGAGGCAAAAAATACGAATAAAACTAGTTATATTTCAGCAGGTTTAGGGGCTGGTATAGGAAGTATTTTAGGTCCATTAGGATTTATAGCTGGTGGAATAATAGGTAGTATATTTTCTGATAAATCTGAAGAAATAAAAATAGAAGTTATTGAAAATTATAATGAATTTTTAAAAAAAGAGTATAATAAACTAATATCTAAAAGTAATTTTAATAGATATTTTAATAGCTTAGAAAAAGATATAGAAGTAAAGTTAAATGAAGAATTTAATAAAAAATATAATTATCAAGAAAATAAACAAAATAGAGAAATGAAAAATGAAAAAGAGATATATGAAATTATTAATATACTTTGATAATAAATGTACAATACTTGTATTTTTCTTATTTTTTAATGATAATAATAAATCTTTAAGTATTATATTTAGATTTCCTCTTAACTAATATTTTTGTGAAATTTGTACTTAATGTTGAATCTTAACAAAGTTAGATTTATATGATTTTACAAATAGTATCAGATACTAAAAATCAAATATATTCAAAAAGTATATTTGAAATCAAATAATATATTTATTCTGATATTAAAAGATAAACTAATATTAATAATAATGATTTTATAAATATATAAATTATTCAATAAAATTCCTAACATTATACAGTTAGATTGATTAAACAATTAATTGTGGAATTTAGAAAAGTAATAATTTAAATTGAATTTTAATAATAAAATATATAAATAAGTCTTAGGGGAAA
>JBNJDL010000079.1:0-10006 GCA_051744825.1 Bacillota bacterium
AAGGTTTATCCTTCCTAACCTTGAATATATAAAACAAGAAAGGAATGATAAATATGAAAATAATATTGTCACCTAGTAAAACTCAAAATAATGAAAGAAAACGAGAAGAAAAAGGTAGAGATATAATAAAAAAAGATATGACAAAAAAATTATTCAATTATCTAAAATCACTTTCAAAAGAAGAATTAAAAAAAGAACTTGATATACAGGGAAATCTTTTAGATAGAACATATAATCTTTATAAAGAGCATAACTTTGATAATCAGACTATTCCTGCTATTGAATTATATAATGGAGCTGTTTTTAAAGAAATTGACCTTGAAGAATTTGATAATAAAGAACTTTCTTATCTACAGGAAAAACTTATTATCCTCTCTCCAATGTATGGACCAATACACTCGGATACAGAAATCTGGCCTTATAGATTGGAAATGAAACTTAAACCAAATGGTATCAATCTTTATGAATACTGGCAGGAAACAATGAAAAACTATTTTTCTAATGTTGATTTAATTATAAATTTAGCTTCAAATGAATATAGTAAAGTAGTAGAAAAAAATTATGAAGGAAAGATAATAAACTTCTATTTTAAAGAAGAAAAAGAAGATGGTAGCCTAAAAACGATCGGCTATTATGTAAAACAAAATAGAGGTAAACTACTTAATGAAATGATAAAAAATCAAGTTAATAGTCTTGATGATATTAAAAAAATTGAACTAGATGGTTACAAATTTGATAAAAAAAGATCTGATAAGAATAATTATAAATTTATCAAAGCATATAAGGACTAAAAAGAAAATCCCTATCTTGTCAAAAGTCTCAAATTAAAATTGAGATTTGACTTGATAGGGATTTTTATATCATATCTAATTTTTATTAAAATATATTAAATGTTTATCTTACAGGACAGGCTCCTGTATCACAGGCAGCACCATCTATTTCTCTTTCCATTTGCTCAGATTCATATTTAGAAACTAAAGTAGGATTAAATCTTCTCATTTCTTCAACTCTTTTATTATACTCTTCCTCATCAATTTCTTCATACGGCATTAATTCATAAAAACTATCATTATAGGAAATGAAAGAGATTCCTACTACTGTATCCCAATTATTCCATAACCATTCTTCTACATCATCCCATTCATCATCTCTTACATGAACAGTAATAGAAGCATTATGGTCTACATAATTTTCCATAAACATCTTATAGGTCTCAAGCTGCTCAATAGCTGAAACATCTCCTTTAGTCATACCATCAGGAGCTTTTACCGGAAATTCAACAACTAGAGTTTCTGGATCATCAGGGTCTTGTCCTACTTCTGGGTAAATAGGATAATCTAATTCTTCACAGACTCTTGCTAATGGATCAGAAGCAGAAATTCTAACCCTTCTTACATAATAAGCACTGTGAGAATAATGTAAACCACTTGACACAGTTGGCATTTGGGTTTGAGTTCCTTCTGGTTTAATAGTAGTAACAAGTTTAGGCTCAGAATCTCCTATTTCTGTTGAAATTTCCTTAGCTGCTTTATGAGCTACTTCTCTTAGCTCTCTTAATAATTCTGCTTCTTCTTCTTTGCTTAATTGCAGAGCATTTTTCATATCCTGCCAACCAGTTAAGGAAGTACCAATTAATCTATCACGTTTATTTATATGATCCCATTCAGGTAACTCAAATTCAATTAATGACATTCTATAACCTGCTCTAGCTGATAATTTTTGGGCTTCAAGTAAAGATTCTCTATCTAATTCATTATTCTCATCTACAAAAGACATTACATTTACAGAAGTTAAGTTACAAACACCTTTTGAATCTAAAAGGATTTCTGCACAGGGATTAACTCCTTCAAAATTTTCTCTTCTGCGACTTGCTTCTTCTGTGTTAATAAAACCAGGCTCACCACTATATCTCATTTGCTTAACATGCCATTCTAATTGTTCTTTTGTAGGTTTGTCTTCATAAAAAATACTATTATTACTCATCTGTCTATGAGAAATTTCAGGATTTATTTGCCATTCTCCATCTTTTTGAATGTAAAGATTATTTTTAGCCTGAGCAATTTCTTGATCATCTTCACTGAAAAGACAAATTTGTGATGAGCGTCTAACTCCACCAGAAACAACATTTTCAGCAATAATATTTGCTATATCCATTGCATCTATAGGTTTTAGTTTAACTCTCTTTAATTCATCTTTTTCACGGTCAGGTTTTTCTTTTAAAAGCTTATCTATTTTAGTAAACATTCTTTTTAAACTTTGATGGCCAGAAGCTGTTCCACCAAATGTTTTTATTTTTTCTCCTTTAGGACGTACAGAATCATAGTTAAATACAATTTTATTAATATCTCTAAAATCATGCTCAACTAAAAATTTAAAGAAATATTCTACTGACTGTACCCAACCTTCTTTGCTATCACCAACATTCATAGTTACTACATTATCTTCAAATTCAAAGTTAGTATATTCTCTTCGTTCATCCTTTGCAACAGGTTCATAATATTTATGAATAATTTCAACATCTTGTCTCAACTTAGGTAGCTTTTCTACATCGCGAGGAAGAACTCTAAAACCTACTCCACTACCAATCATTAATAAATAAAAAATATCTTCATAAGCTTTAAAACTATCTACTACAGTAAAACTACAATTATAATTAGACATACCATACTTTTTGCTTGATTCGGTAGAAGCTGTCCAGAGAGTTCTACCTGCTAAGAAATTCCTTAAATTATAAACATTGTCATATAACTTCTCAGCTTCTTTTCTAGTAGTTGGTGCAAGTGAAGCATTATATTCTACAGCTCTTTTAACTGTTTCCCACCAATACTCTCTTCTCTGTTCCTCTTCTAACCAACGAGAATAAGTTCTATAATAAATAAATTCACCTAATTCAGTTGGAAAAGGATTAGGTTGATGCTTATATTTGCTCAAAAAATCATTAGACAACAATCCCTGTTCTTTATCTTTACTTTTACGTTGTAATCTTGATTGTTGCCTTTTATTCCTATATAAAATATATGCTTTAGCTGTAGATACATAAGCTGCTTTCATTAGTTTTTCTTCTACTAAATCTTGAATTTCCTCTACTGTTGGTACTTTATTTTCACTATAAAATTTTTCTATAAGACTACTTTCAACATCAAGACTAACTTCTTTTGCCTCTTCTCTACCTGCCTCTTCTCCAGATTCGACCATAGCCCTATAAATAGCATCTTCTATTTTAGAACGACTATACTCAACTTCTCTCTCATCCCTTTTAATAACTGTCATTTTATCCTGAACTGCACTCAAAAATAAAACCTCCTTTTTATGATGAAACTAAACACAGATAAATAAAAAATTCAATTTATTATTTACTTGTGTATTTTCTTTTTCTATAATAAACCCCAAATTTCCTGCAAATATTATAATTTATTTTTCTTAATTTAAAAATAGTAATAACTAACTAATTTATTTTTTAAGTTCATATTCTTTGACCTTATTACTTAGATGCCTTCTACTAATTTCTAATTTTTTAGCTGTTTTAGTTATATTATTATCATTTTTTTCTAAAACTTTTTTTATATATTGAGCTTCAAATTTTTTCCTTGCCTCTTTTAAAGGTATTATATTTTTTAAAGAAGTTAAAGAATGAATTTCATTATTATTTTTTATCTCTGAAGGTAAAATATCTTTTTTTACGATTCCATTTGCTGATAAAACAACTAATCTTTCAATAATATTTTTTAATTCCCTTAAATTACCTGGATAATCATAAGCTTTCAACTTATTTAATACACTATCTTCTATTTTTCTAATTTTTGTATTAGTTTCTCTCGAAAATTTTTCAAAAAAATAACTTATAAACATCTCAAGGTCTTCTTTCCTCTTTCTTAAAGGAGGAATCTCAAAGTCAATAGTATTAATTCTATAAAATAAATCTTCTCTAAAATTATTTTTATCAACCATTTCTTTTATATTACGTTTAGTTGCACTTATTAAACGAAAATCAACCATCTTTTTTTGATTACTCCCTACTGGAGAAATTTCTCTTTCTTCTAAAACCCTCAATAATTTCACCTGTATTGATAAGGGGATTTCACCTATTTCATCTAAAAATAAAGTACCACCATCAGCTTCTTCAAATCTTCCAACTCTATTTCTAGTAGCTCCAGTAAAAGCTCCCTTTACATGGCCAAATAATTCTGATTCAAGTAAATTTTCAGAAAAAGAAGCACAATTAACTGCAACAAAAGGCATATCATTCCTATTACTTTGTTGATGGATAAATTTCGCCATTACCTCTTTCCCTACACCTGATTCACCTCTAATTAAAATATTCGCTTTACTATTTGCTCCTTTTCTGGCAATATTTATAGTTTCATTCATTTTTTTATTATCTGATTCTAAAAGATAATCTTCACTATTAACTTGTTTTTGCAAAGATTCGTTTTTTCTAAAAAGTAAATTCATCTTTTTAGCTTTATTAATTTCCATTAATAAACTATCCGGGTTATCACTTTTTACAAAATAACTAAAAGCACCAAATTTCATAGCTTTAACTGCACTATCTATACTTCCATAACCAGTAACCATAATTATTTCAACACTATTGCCAAATTTATCTTTTATCTTTTTTAATAACTCTATACCATTTTTTTCACTTAAAATTAAATCTAGTAAAACTACATTTATTATATTTTTTTCAAGTATAGATATAGCTTTTTTTCCTTTAGCCGCAGTAAAAACCTTATATCCTTTTTCTTTTAATAAGGTTTTATAAACCTCTCTATATTTTTTTTCATCATCAACTACTAATATTTTTGCCCTTTTTTCACTCATTTGCCTTCCTCCTGACATCAACTTCTAAAAATATTTTAAAAGTAGTACCTTCATCCTCAACACTATCAACATTTATTTCTCCATTCATTTTTTCAATTTCATTATAAACTATATAAAGCCCAAGCCCTGTTCCCTCTCCTGGCTCTTTAGTAGTAAAAAAAGGATTAAAAATATCATCTAAATTATCTTCACTAATACCTTCACCACTATCTTCTATTTCTAAATAAAAATCACCTTCTTTAATTTTATATAATATATTAATTTCTCCGCTGTTTTTTATTGCATCTACTGCATTTGATATAAGATTAAACAAAATATGTTCTAATCGATCTTTGTTTGCATAAATTTCAAGATTATAATCGCCAGTTATATCCCAATTAATATTTTCCATTAAATTTTCATGAAGAGAAAATAATCTTTGCAAATAATCATTAACATTAATCCATTCTTTTTCTCCTGAATTGCTAGTATAAGAAGTATTTAATAAATTATCTATTATCCTACTTATTTTACTAATTGCCTCTTTTATTTCTTTAAAATAATTTTCTATATCTTGATTTTTTACTTTTATTTTAGATTCTAATAAATATATATATGTTCTAATTAATCCTAAAGGATTTCTTATTTCATGGGCCATCCCAGCTGCCAGTTGTCCTATTGCTGCCATTTTGTTAGCTTGAAACAATTTGTTTTTACTAAATTCAAGTTCTTTAGTTCTTTTTTGAATTCTTTTATTTAAAATATAATTCCAGAACAAAAATAAAGTTATAATTAAAATTAAAACTAAAATACTCACCATTATAATTGGCAAATATTGATTAAGTCCTTTATCAGTTATTGAGGCAGAAAGTCCAAACCACTTTTGTTGAATTCCTCCTAATATTCCTTTTCTTCTTAATGAAAATATAGATTTGTTTATTGCTGAAAGCAAAACTTTTTTATCTTTAGGTACAGCTAATCTAATATATTTTTCATAAAGAGGTGGGTTAACAATTCTTAACTCATCATTTAAATTTTTTTCAAAACTAAAATAAGTAACAACTGGCTCATCACCAATCACAGCATCAACTTCATCTTTTAAAAGCAAATCAATTGCTTCTTCAATATTATTTACTAAAATATATTCAGCATTATTCCCAATTTTATTTTTTACAAAATCTACAGCATAATCTTTTTTTTGCATAGCTATTTTTTTTGATTTTAATTCTTCAAGTTTATTTACACTTCTATTTTCTTTCTTTAGTAAAATAACAGCTCTAAGTAAATATACAGGATCACTAAAAAGATAATCTTTTGCTCTTTTTTCACTATAAAACATATCACAAATATCAGTTTTTCCAGTCTTTAATTGATATAATGCCTCTTCCCAGACAAGTGGTTTAAAATCAATTTCTACACCTAATTCTAAGGATAAACTGTTCATGTAATCAATAACTCCACCCTTATACTGTCTATCTTCAGGGTCCATAAATCTCATTGGAGGAGAACTTCTATCAGAACTATAAATAATCTTATCTGTTTTTTCTAAATACCCTTTTTCTTCATCGTTTAAACCTTGTCTATAATTAAAATATTTTAATAAATTAACTTTATACTTATTTTTAACATAAGTATTAGCAATTAATAAAACTACAATTACTAAAATTATTAAAATAAAAAGATATTTTTTTCGCATTTTTCTCCTCCCCTCTAGTAATTATCTTAAATATATTGTATTATGTCAAATAAAAATAATAAAGCCCAGGTTAAAAACCCAGGCTTTTAAAATATCTACAATATATATTTAAATTATTTATTTATCACAGTAAATTTAACTTACTTTCTTTTGTTCTTCTTTTAATTTTTTTTCATCTGAAAAGTACTTTTTAGTTTCTTTAAACACAACTGGACTTAAGACCAAGAGTGCAATAAGGTTTGGTACAATCATTAAACCATTCATTGCATCTGCCATTGCCCAAACAACATTTAAATTTCCAACCGCACCTACAAATACCATAATAACCCAGAGATAACGATAAGGCTTTATTGCTTTTGAGCCAAGGATATATTCTACAGACTTTTCTCCATAATAACTCCAGGTTAAGATTGTAGAAAAGGCAAAGAATATAAGACCAAAGGCTACTATTAATCCTCCAGGACCAGGTAATCCTTTATTAAAAGCAACAGTAGTTAGCTCTGCACCTGTTTCACCTACTGTCCAGGCTCCACTCATAATAATAACTAAAGCAGTTAGAGTACAAACAATTATAGTATCAATAAATCCACCTAACATTCCTACAATTCCCTGACGTACAGGCTTTTTAGTAGTAGTTGCTGCATGAGCAATTGCTGCACTACCAAGACCTGCCTCATTAGAAAACACTCCTCTAGAAACACCAAATCTCACTGCTTGTGCTATAACAGCTCCAGTAAATCCACCTACAGCAGCATGACCATTAAAGGCACTTTTGAAAATTAATGAAATAGCACTACCTAATTGTCCAAAATTAACTGCTATAATCCAAAGTGAACCTAAAATATATATAATTGCCATAGCAGGAACAAGTTTTTCTGTTACTTCAGCTATTCTTTCTATACCTCCAATTACAACAATAAAAGTTAAAACCATTAATATTAATCCTGTAACCCAATAAGGCATATTTAAAGCTTGCTCAGCAGCTCTAGCAACAGAATTAGACTGTACTGTATTCCCAATACCAAAAGCTGCAAAAGATGCAAATAGAGCAAAAGCCCAACCTAGCCAATTCCATTTTTCGCCCATACCATTTTTAATATAATACATAGGTCCACCAGCAAATTGACCAGTATCTTTTTTCTCACGATATTTTACAGCCAAAACAGCTTCACTGTACTTAGTTGCCATTCCAAAAGCTGCAGTAATCCACATCCAAAAAACAGCTCCTGGACCTCCCATGAATATAGCAGTACCAACTCCGGCAATGTTACCAGTACCAACTGTAGCTGCCAAAGAAGTCATTAGAGCCTGAAAAGGAGTTATATCTCCATCTCCTTCCTGTTTACTCTTATCTCTCCCTTGAAAAAGCATTTTAAAAGCATAAAAAATCTTTCTAATGGTTACACCTTTTAAGCCAAATGTTAAATATATTCCAGTACCAACCAAAAGAACTAGCATAAAAGGTCCCCAAACTAAATTACTTATTGATTTACTAATACTAACAATAAAATCCAACTTTTTTCCCTCCTAGTAGTTATTTTTAGTAGTTAAATTAGATTAATAATAAAATTGTATGTAGTTTACATTTTATTATTAATTGCAAATAATATTCCACAATAATTGTGAATAATATAACTAATTTTACTTAATTTTTTTATTTGTCTGAAAATATTGATATTATAGTCTTTAGAAAGTTTTGTATTTTTTTTCACATTAATAAATAAAAAAAGCCGCCTAATTAAAGGCGACTCAAATATTCTCACATCCTATATTTTTAAGAAATTTATTTCTCAGGGTGAGAAATTTTTTTCATACCCATATAAGGTCTTAAAACTTCAGGAACAGTTATACTTCCATCTTCATTTTGATAATTTTCCATAATAGCTGCCACTGTTCTTCCAATTGCAAGACCAGAACCATTAAGAGTGTGTACATAACGAGCACTTGCATCTTTATCCGGTCTATATCTTATCCCTGCCCTTCTAGCCTGAAAGTCTTCAAAGTTACTACAGGAAGATACTTCACGATATGTGTCATAAGCTGGTATCCAAACTTCTAAGTCATAAGTTTTGGCAGAAGAGAAAGTTAGATCACCTGTACATAAGGTTACTACTCTATAAGGTAAGCCAAGTTTTTGTAAAACTTCTTCAGCATCTGCTGTTATTCTTTCTAATTCATCATAAGAGTTTTCTGGCTCAACAAATTTTACCATTTCAACTTTATTAAATTGATGTTGACGAATAATACCTCTAGTATCTCTACCATGAGAACCTGCCTCTGCTCTAAAACAAGCACTATAAGCTGTATGATAAATGGGTAAATCTTCTTTTTGTAATATTTCATCTCTATACATATTAGTTACAGGAACTTCAGCTGTAGGAATTAGATAATAATCTCTATCTTCTAATTTGAACATATCTTTTTCAAATTTAGGAAGTTGTCCTGTCCCAGTCATACTATCTGCATTAGCTATAAATGGTGGGAAAACTTCACTATAGCCATGTTCTTTTGTATGCAAATCAATCATAAAAGAAATTAAACTTCTTTCCATCCTAGCTGCAGCTCTTTTTAAAAATGTAAATCTAGTACCTGTTACCTTTCCCCCTCTTTCAAAATCTAAAATATCAAGGTCTTCTCCAAGTTCCCAATGTGTTTTAAATTCAAAATCAAAATTTCTAGGTTCTCCCCATTTTCTAACTTCACGATTGTCTTCTTCACTTTCCCCAACAGGAACATCTTCATGAGGAATATTAGGAATAGAAAGCAAAATTTGATCTAAATCTTTTTCAATTTCACTTAACCTTTCTTCATATTCACTAATTTTATCTGATACTTCTCTCATTTCTTTGATTATTTCACTTGCATCTTTTCCTTCTCTTTTCAACTCACCAATCTTATCAGAATTAACATTTCTCTTATGTCTAAGTTGCTCAGTTTCATATAATAAATCTCGTCTTTCTTCTTCTAACTTTTGAAATTTTTCTAAAGAAAGGTCTATATTCCTTTTCTCTAAAGCCTTTTCCACCTCTTTAATATTTTCTCTAATATACTTTCTGTCTAACATTTTAACTACCTCCTTTTGTTTTTAAAAAATAAAAAAACCTCACCTCTGTCAATTAAGACAGGGGCGAGGTTTAAATTCATTTCCCACGGTACCACCCTGATGACTAAATTTGTAATTAGCCACTAGGTAAGCTATAACGGGCTTCTGCCGAAAAAAAATACTTTTCTAAAATTTAGTTATTTTAGAAGTTCATTTTTTCACTCCCAGGTGGATTCAATTCTTATTCTGAGCTAATTTCCAGCAACCATTAGCTTTCTAGACCAGAAAAAGAATTTACTAATCCTGTTCAACGTTTTTTTAATCTTAAATTTTCTATAATTATAATACATTATTTATTAAATTGCAAGAAAAATCTTTAAAGAGAAATTACAAATTTTCGTTTATTAAAAAGGACCATATTCAATAAAGTGGGCAATAGTTACCAGAATACCACCGGCAACCACCCA
>JBNJDL010000080.1:0-9481 GCA_051744825.1 Bacillota bacterium
TTTTTTGCAAAATATTTTTCATGGCTGCAAATTATTTTTCGAAATTTGAAAATTCTAATCTATAACTATAAAATTGGAATAACTATTGCATTCTTTTATAGTAAAGATTTAAGGAGTTGAAATTAATGAAATTATTTTTTAATGCAAATATTATTACTTCCGCATCAAGTGAAAAGTATGTAGAAGCATTTGTTGTGAATAGAGGAAAAATTCTGGAAGTAGGCAAAAGTGATCTATTAAAAAAGAATTATCCACAGGCTAAATTTGTTGACCTTAATGGAAAAACTGTTATCCCAGGTTTAAATGATTCACACCTACACTTATTTCAATATGGTATTTCTAAAAGAAAAATTGACCTTTCTGCTACAAATTCAATTAAAGAAATCCAAAATAAAATAAAAAATTATATAAAAAATAATGATTTAAAAGAAAATGAATGGATTGAAGCTAAAGGGTGGAATGATGAAAACTTAAAAGAAAAAAGATTTCCTACTCTTAAAGATTTAGATCAAATAACAAAAAAATATCCTATTATAGCCAAAAGAGCTTGTTTTCATGTAGCAAGTGTAAATTCAAAAGCCCTTCACTTAGCTAAAATTGACAATAATATTTCTGACCCTGAAGGTGGTGAAATAGCTAAAAATTCTAATGGAGAGTTAAATGGACTGCTTTATGATGAAGCAATAGATTTAATAGAAGAAAAAATCCCACAAAAATCTGTAAGTGAAATAAAAGAAATTTTAAAAGAATCTTTCCAGGACCTTTTAGCTACCGGTTTAACATCAGCCCAGGTTGATGATTTCTTTAATGTAGAAAATCCAGAAAAAATACTTAAGGCCTATTTAGAACTAAAAGAAGAAGGAAAAATTCCTTTAAGAATCAATTTGCAAATGAGAATTCCTAGTAAAGAAAAAATTAAAGAATTCAATGAAAGAGGAATTATTACAGGTTATGGAGATGAAAATTTTAAAATTGGAGCAGTAAAATTAGTACTTGATGGTTCACTTGGGGCCAGAACAGCAGCACTAAAAAAAGAATATAATGATAAAAAATCTATTACTGGTAAAAAACTTTATAAACAAGAAAAATTCAATGAAATCTGTAAATTTGCTAAAAAAAGAGGATTTCAGCTGGCAGTTCATGCTATTGGAGATAAAGCAATTGAAATGGCTTTAAATGGATTTGAGTACACCTATGAAAATGCTAAAGAAGCCAAAAAACACAGGCCTATTATTGTCCATGCTCAAGTAAGTAATAAAAAATTAAATGATAAAATGAAAAAACTAGGTATAATTGCAGCTATACAGCCTGTTTTTCTAAGATCAGATTGGGATATAATTGAAAATCGTTTAGGTAAAAAAAGAGCCAAGTTGAGCTATGCCTGGAAAAGCTATTATAATCAAGGAATTCACTTATCTGGAAGCTCAGATGCACCTATAGAGCCTTTCAATCCCTTTTTTGGACTTTATACAGCTGTTAGTAGACAAGATTTTGATGGAAATCCTGAAAATGGCTGGCATCCTGAAGAAAAATTAACTATAAATCAAGCTTTAGAAATTTTTACTAAAGGTAGTGCTCATCAAAGCTTTGAAGAAAATATTAAAGGAGAACTCTCAAAAGGAAAATTTGCTGATTTTCTTATAATTAACAAAGATATTAGAAATATAGAAAGCTCCGAAATCAAAGATATCGAGGTTTTAAAAACTTATGTAGGTGGAAAAGCTGTTTATAAAAAATAAAACATTGACAGGGGTTTCTAATTATAGTTTATAAAAGAATTTTTATTTAGAAACTCCTGTCTTTTTATACTCAAATTATTGTTCATATGACTTATGAACATATTCTGAAGTCATCACCGAAAGCATTGCTCCATAATCAAGACTAAATTCTATTTCATCTCCAACAGAAAATTCTTTATTAACTTCTGTTAAATCAACTAATAAATGATCACTACTGGCTCCAATGATTTCTACTCCTTCTAAGAGTGGAGTTAAACCATCTACTTTTACATCCTGTCTTCCTATAGCAAGAATTGCTCTTAAGCGAATTCCTTTATCTTCAAATTTTGGTTTATTTCCAAAAGCATCATGGCCAATTTTACCTTTAGGTACAGAGGGCTTTTCTTTTAACTCAATTATACTAGCACTTAAAGTAAAATTATCTTGATTTTGGCTTTCAATATATCTTTGATGGGTAATATCTGTCCCCTGTAATATTCCCTCTCCTATTCTAAAATTGCTAATTCCTTCAGGTAATTTTCCATTGTATAAAAGTTTAGATGTAGCGGTATTACCTCCCGAAATTAAAGGTAGCTCTATATCAAATTTTTCTTCTAAGTTATTTCTTATGTCAACTAAAATCTGAGTATTTTTTTTAGAAGGTAAAACTCCTCCATAACAACCTACATTAGTTCCAATCCCTTTTATATTTATAGCTTCTAAATCCACTATTTTAGCAAAAAATTCATCTAAATCTTCTGGAAGCACACCTTCTCTTAAGTCACCAACATCTACCATAACAATAATACCCTGTTTTTTGTCCTGGTTTAAGGCTTCTTTATTAAGGGCTTTAATAGTATCAATTTCACTAATAAGAGTAATATCAACATATTCAACTACATCTTCTACTTCATTTAATTGAGGTAAACGCAATAGAACCATTTCTTCTTCAAAACCTGCTTCAACCAATTTTTTAATATTCTTTATTCTAGAATCACCAATTGATTTTACTCCACCTCTAACAAAAGCTGAAGCGACTTTAATGTCACCAGCAGAACCTTTTACAACCCCTGTTAACTTAATATTATTTTCCTCATTTATTTCTACCATATTTCTAGCATTTTCCTGTATTTTTTTTAGTTTAATATTAACTCTTGGTGTTTTCATTATCTATTCCCCCTAGTTTAATAAATTACTGCAAATTAATTTGCAGTAAGAAAAAAATTTTTCACTTATATTTTTTTGATTTTTTCAAGTTAATTGATTTACTTAAAAAAATAGTATTAAATAACATATTATTAATTATTTTTTTAAAATTTGGACTTTGGTATGATTAATGCAATAGTATTATAATAGTTAAGCATTCAGCAAATTTATTATAACATTTTTTTAATATTTTATCTAATTTTAAGGAGGATTTTAAATGAGAGATTATAAAAACATAAGTTTATGGGAAGATGTTAGCCAAAAAGAGTGGGATGATTGGAAATGGCAAGTTAGAAATCGAATTACAGATGTTGAAGAGCTAAAAAAAGTGGTAGACTTAACTGAAAAAGAGGAAGAAGAAATCACTGATGTTATGGGCAAGCTTAGAATGGCAATTACTCCATATTACGCAAGTTTAATGGACCCTGAGGATAGAAATTGCCCGGTTAGAATGCAAGCTGTACCTACTGAAAAAGAATTGAATCTAGGTGGAGCAGATATGGAAGATCCTCTTCATGAAGATGTAGATTCTCCTGTAGATAACCTAACTCACCGCTATCCTGATAGAGTTTTACTTCTAATTACTGATCAATGTTCAATGTATTGTCGCCATTGTACCAGAAGAAGATTTGCTGGACAACAGGACAAAGCAGTTCCTATGGATAAAATTGATAATGCTATAGATTATATTAGAGAACACGAAGAAGTAAGAGATGTACTCCTATCTGGGGGAGATGCTCTTCTTATTTCTGATGATAAATTAGAAGAAATTATACAAAAACTTTATGAAATTCCACACGTAGAAATGATAAGAATAGGCTCAAGAACACCAGTTGTAATGCCTCAAAGAATTACAGATGATTTAGTAAATATGCTAAAAAAATACCACCCAATTTATGTTAATGTTCATTTCAACCATCCAAAAGAAATTACTGAAACTTCAACAAAAGCTTGTGCTAAGCTTAATGATGCTGGTATACCTGTCGGTAATCAAACTGTTTTACTCAAAGGTGTTAATTCACAACCAAAAATCATGAAAAAATTGATGCAAAAATTATTGCAGATAAGAGTAAAACCATATTATATCTATCAATGTGACCTTTCTCAGGGTATCGAACACTTTAGAACCCCAGTTAGTCGCGGCTTAGAAATTATGGAATCCTTGAGAGGCCATACCTCAGGTTTGGCAGTACCTACTTTTGTAGTTGATGCCCCAGGCGGAGGAGGAAAAACTCCTTTAAGTCCAAATTATCTTGTTTCCATGTCAGAAGGAAAAATCATTATGAGAAATTATGAAGGGAAAATATTTGCTTATACAGAGCCAGGCTATGATTCTGATGACCATGAAGCACCAGAGCAAAATGAGGGAGTCAGTGAATTAGCTTCTAATGATAAATATTCATTAGAATAAATTTAGAATTAGATCAAAAATTATAATTTCATTAAAAAAGGAGCTAGTTTTTAGGCTAGCTCCTTTAATATTTTGAATTAAATATTCAATTATTTATATTTTTTTACTTACCTTCAAATTCAACAGAATTTTTATTTAAAAAGGCTTCCATTCCATTTTTTTGATCTTCGGTACTAAAGCAATAAGAAAAGGCTTGAGTTTCAAAAGCTAATCCTTCTTCTATTGATTTACCTCGTCCAAAATTAACAGCCTCTTTTGTCATTTTTATTGCCTGTGGAGCATTGTCAGCAATATTTTCTGCGATTTCAAAAACTTTATCCATTAATTTTTCCTGCTCAAAAACTTCATTTACTAAACCTATTTCTTTAGCCTCTTGAGCATCGATATTTTTTCCTGTATAAAGAATTTCTTTAGCTTTTCCTTCTCCAACTAATTTTGTTAAACGTTGGGTACCTCCAAAACCAGCTATAATTCCTAAACTTACTTCAGGCTGCCCAAAAATTGCATTCTTAGATGCTATTCTAAAATCACAGGCCAGACTAAGTTCATTACCGCCACCTAGGGCAAAACCGTTAACAGCAGCAATTACAGCCTTCTCACAATTTTCTATAGCATTAAATGCCTTATGTCCACTTTTGGCAAATTCAGCTGCTTCTATAGTGTTTTTATCTTTCATTTCAGAAATGTCTGCTCCGGCAACAAAGGCTTTATCTCCTTCACCAGTTAGAATTATAACTCTTATGTCATCATCTTTATCTAAATCTTTAAAGACAGTTTCTAGTTCATTTAAAACCTCAGTATTTAGTGCATTCAATTTTTTAGGACGATTTATTTTCAAAACTGCAATTTTATCTTTTTTTTCAATAACTAAATTTGAAAAATTCATGAAAATCCTCCTCATTTATCTATTAATAACTATAAAATCCTTCTTTTGTTTTACGTCCCAGCTGTCCTGCTCTAACCTTTTTTCTAATTAAAGGACATGGTCTATATTTTGGATCAGCAAATTCTTCATAAAGAGTTTCCATTATTGCTAAACAAACATCAAGTCCTATCATATCTCCTAAAGCCAATGGCCCTATAGGATGATTTGCTCCTAATTTCATTGCTTTATCAATATCTTCAGCACTTGCTACACCTTCATTTAACATAAAGGCTGCTTCATTTATCATTGGAACTAAAATTCTATTAACTATAAATCCTGGAGCTTCATTTACTTCAACTCCACTTTTTCCTAATTTTTCAACAAAAGATTTAACTTCTTCAAATGTTTCATCAGAAGTAGCAATTCCTCTAATAAGTTCTACTAATTTCATCACAGGTACTGGATTAAAAAAGTGAACGCCAACTATTTTAGAAGGTCTTTCAGTTATATTAGCAATTTCTGTTATGCTTAAAGCTGAAGTATTACTGGCAAGAATAGCATCCTCATTAATGACTTCATCTAACTCTTTAAAAATTTTCTTTTTTAAATCCATATCTTCATTTACAGCTTCAATTACTAAGTCTACATCTTTTAAATCTTCAACTTCAGTAGTTGTACTAATATTTTCTAGTGTTTCTTCTTTATCGTCTTCAGTAATTCTTTCTTTTTTTACACTTCGATCTAAATTCTTTTCTATTCCCTTTAAACCTTTTTCAACAAATTCTTTTTTAATATCACGCAAAATTACTTCATAACCATTTTGTGCAATTACTTGAGCAATTCCACCACCCATTGTGCCTGCACCTAAAATTCCTATTTTTTTCATTTTATCACCTCAGTTTAAATTATAATACTTTAATTAATAAATGTAAATAGTGTTGTTAAAAAAATCACATTCTTTAAATATTCTAATGAGTATATAATTTATTGAAAAGTTCTTTTAACTCTTTTGATTCTCTTATAGTTTCTAAAGCTATAGCAGCATGTCCTCTAGTATAGCCATTACCAATTATCATTTCCACATCTTTTCCAATACCTTCTGCACCAAGAGCAGCTTTAGTGAAACTTGTAGCCATACTAAAGAAATAAATAACTCCTTCATCTTTAGTAGACATAATAGATCCCATTTCTGTATTAGCAATATTAACATTATTTATTACTACATCACACATTTCTCCATCTGTAATCTTTTTTACTTCTTCATATACCTGTACTCCATCAGTAGCATCTCCTTGAATAATTTCATCAGCTAAACCTAGTTCTTCAATTCTCTGACAGGCTTTATCACTATATTCAAGAGCTATTACCTTTCCAGTAATTCCTGCTTGTTTTCGCGCTTGATGTAAGCAAAGAAGTCCAGATTTTCCGCCTGCACCAATAACTAAAACAGCATCTCCAGGGTTAACTAACTTTGCTGTTTGAGCAGGTGCTCCAGCAACATCTAATACAGCTAAAGCTAAAGTTTCTGACATATCTTCTGGAAGTTTTGCATAAATACCACTTTCAAATAAAACTGCTTTTCCCTTTATATTAACTTGATCTATTTCTTTTTTAACCTCAATAATTTCATCTATTCTAAGTGGTGTAAGGGAAAGAGACACTAAAGTTGCAATTTTGTCACCTTCTTCAATATCTCTGTTTTTTAACTTATCACCTATCTTTTCTACTGTACCAATTAACATTCCCCCTGAGCCAGTAACTGGATTATGATGTTTTCCTCTTTCATTTACAATTTCTTTAATTCTATTTTTTATCTTCTCTTTATCTCCACCTGCTTCTTCTTTAATTTGAGTAAAACTGGCTGAATCAATATTTAGAGTCTGTACATCAATCAAAATTTCATTATCACAAATTTCCATTGTATTGTCTATTTTCCAGGCAGGCTGTGGTAAAGAACCTTCTGGCTCAATGACACGATGTACTCCATATTTATTACCTTTTTTCATCTTAAATCACTCTCCTTTTGAAAAAATATTGATTTGAAAATATATTGACTAATTAGTATATCTCTTAATTATATTATGCATAATACATACCAATTTTAACTTCTTATTAATTTTATTTTACAAATCATAATAAATAAACCCCTCCATCAAAGAGGGATTTATTTAAGAAAAGATATTATATTTTTGAACTTTACTCTGCTATATTACTACTTTCACGCTCAGCATAAGTTTCTGCACCTTCAATATCTCCTTCATACCAAATAGCAGTCCCTGTAAATCCATAAACAACTGCAATAATCGGTACAAAATAACCTAAAAAAGCAAATGGTGCATACTTAATAGTTGAAACTCCTAAGGCACCTGTAAAAAAGACACCACAAAGTCCCCATGGAACTAATGGAGAAAATACAGTACCTGCATCTTCTAAAGTCCTGGATAAAACCCTTGGAAGCAATTTCTTTTTCTTAAATTCAGGAATAACCATTCTACCTGTTATAATGATAGCCATATATTGACTTGCTGTTGCCAAATTCAAAAGAATTGCTGAGATAACTGTTGTAGATATTAGACCGCCTGTAGTTTTAATTAAACTATCTAATTTTCCTAAGAAAACTTCTAACATTCTAGTTTTTTCTAATATACCTCCTAAACCAACACCTACAAAACCTAAAGAAACTGTCCACATCATACTCTGCAGACCACCTCTAGTAACAAGTTCATCAACAATTTCTACTCCAGTTTCTCCTACATATCCATTATTCATTACAGTAGTTATTTCTGTAAGAGTTGAACCCTGGAAAATCATAGCTAATATTGCTGCTACAATAGAAGAAATAATCATTGTTGGTAATGAAGATACTTCTTTTATTGCCATCCAAATAACTAAAACTGGTGGAAGTAATAAAATTGGATTAATAACAAAATTTTCTTTCAAAGTATTTAAAATAAGGTCAACTTGACCAGTATCAGCTCCACCTTCAGTAAAAAATAAACCCAATATACCATATGCAATTAAAGCCAAAATAAATGCAGGAATTGTTGTATACATCATACTTTTAATATGTCCAAATAAATCTGCTTCACCTACAGCAGAAGATAAATTAGTAGAATCAGACAATGGAGACATTTTATCTCCAATCATAGCACCAGATACTACTGCACCAGCAGTCATAGCTGCAGGCACTCCAAGACCAGATCCAATCCCCATCATAGCAACACCTACAGTACCACCAGAAGTATAAGAACTACCAGTAGACATTGAAGTTAAAGCAACAATTATTGAAGCTGCAACTAAAAAATAACTCGGAGCCAATATTTGTAATCCATAATAAATTATTGTTTGAATCGTTCCAGAAGCAACCCAGGTACCAATTACAACACCAATAATCATCAAAATTAACATTGGCAACATAGCAATATTAGCACCATAAAGCATTGCATCTTGAATTTCTTCCCAGGTATAACCTGTTTTCATTGCAACTATTGAAGCTACTACAATTGTTAAAATCAAAGTTATATGAACAGGTATATCTAACCATAATACCGAAATTCCCATTCCAATTGCAAGAAATGAAAGAACAAAAAGTACTCCTCCAAAACTTGGTACTTTATCATAAACTTCTTCATTATTATCTTTGCTCATCTTTTCTCCCCCTTTTAATTAATTAGTTAAAATTTTTGACCTTTATTATTATACGTATTATCACCTCCTTAAAAAGAATAGTGAAAATATTTTCGTTTAATAATTATTTATATTTAATCTACTAAAACTTTTAATAAATAATCATAAATAACTTTTGCAGTTTTTACTACAGTATTTAAATCTACATACTCATCAGCACTGTGATAGTTTTCACCATTTGGTCCAAATACAAAAGTTGGCAGCTTTGCTCTAGCACCAAGATAGTTAAAATCTCCAACACTAGAAAAATAAGCTATATTTGCTTTATTTGAAGTAACTTCTAAAACACTTTTCTTAAAAGATTGTGTATATGGATTACTTTCTGACACTACATATGGTAAAAAACCATCACATTTACTGTGGGGAGCATCACGAAACTCAAGAGTAGCATTTCCTTCAATATCTGCTCTTTTTAATGCTTTTTCAAATTCTTTTCTAATATAATTTTTATCTTCACCAATAGTAACATGTCTAAATACTGAAAAAGAAGCTTGGTCAGGGACTGATAATGGTGCTCCACCACCTTCAATATCAATTACACAAATAGCTCCTGGGCCTAATTTTTCATGTGATTTTAATTCTGAATTTTCAATT
>JBNJDL010000081.1:0-9470 GCA_051744825.1 Bacillota bacterium
CTAAATAATCTTTTCTTTATGTCTTGCTGCATGACAATTTAAATTAACAGCCACAGGTAAAGAAGCGATATGACATGGAAATTTTTCTATTTTTACTCCTAAAGCAGTATTTCTACCTCCAAAACCTTGAGGCCCAATATTTAATTTATTTATTTCTGTTAATAATTCATCTTCTAGTTTAGCAATATGTTTTTCTGGATGAGAATCATTTAATGGTCTTAAAAGCGATTTTTTGGCCAAATAAGCTACCTTCTCAAAAGTTCCCCCAATACCAATTCCTACAATAACAGGTGGACAAGGGTTTGCCCCAGCTTCTTTTACAGTATTTATTACAAATTTTTTTATTCCATCTACTCCATCAGCTGGTTTAAGCATTTTTATTTTACTCATATTTTCACTACCTCCACCTTTGGGAGCAAAGATGATTTTTAATTTATCGCCTTTAACTATTTTACTATGTATCACAGCTGGAGTATTATCTCCTGTATTATTGCGAATTATAGGATCAGAAACAATAGATTTACGCAAATAGCCCTCTTTATATCCCTGGCTAACCCCTTTATTTATAGCCTCATTTAAGTCTCCATTTATGATTACTTCATTACCTATTTCTAAAAATACTACTGCAAAGCCAGTATCTTGACAAATAGGCATTTCGTTTTTTGAGGCCGTTTTTGCGTTTTCAATTAATTGTTCAAATATATTTTTCGCTAAATCTTTATCTTCATTATTTTTAGCTTCTTTAAATTTATTGAAAATATCTTCATTTAAGTGAAAATTCGCTTCCATAGCCATATTTTTAATAACTTTAGTAATTTTATTTGCTTTAATCTCTCTCATAAAATCTCCTTTTAAAAAATATAAGTTATTTTATACACTTTAAAGATACATTGTTTTTTACTCTATTTCTATTTAACTTTATTAATTTATCAGTTTTAACTATAGTCATAATTGGAATTTTTGTTCCTTTTAAAATTGCATATTTTCCATCAAAACCACTAATTTTAAATACAAAACTCATATTCTCATCTTTTCTTATAACTAAGTCACCAAGTTTAAAATGCAAAAAAATCCCCCCTGTTTTCTTATTTATTAATAAGTATTAATCAGGAGGATTGCATATTCTTATCTAATATATATATTAAACTACCTTCTTCAACTGTTATTTTAGCTGGATTTTTAGTTATTGAATTACTTATACCACGACTTTTATTTCTATATAAATTATAAGAATCAATATTATATTTACAACCTTTTATACTCACATTTTTAGCTTCTTTATCTAAGGGTAAAAAAGAAATCCCCCAATTAATTTTATTTTTAAAAATTTTCTTCTTATTAATAAAGCCAATTTCTATTGAAGTATCTTTTATTAAAAGTTCTGCTTCAATATTTCTATTAATATCTAAAAGAAATATATTTGCTAACTCTTGATCAATTCGACCTCCAATAGCAAATATTAATATTATTTTTGTAAAATTATTTTCAATACAATAATTTATAGCTAATTCACCATCAGTTTCATTCTTTTTAACAGGATATTTTATAATTTCAGTATTCTTAGCTTCAAATCTAGCTATATCATTTTTTGTTAAAGAATCTAAATCCCCTATAATTACATCTGCTGTAATACCAAGTTTTTCTAATAAAAGAGCTCCTCCATCAGCAGCTATAAATTTACCATTTATATCAGAAAGCATATCTAAATATTCGTTTTTAGAAGAAATAAATTCTCCATTTAGAGCAATAATGGCTGTTTTTGACATATAATCATCCTTAAATTAATCTTCAATAATTTTTTTCATTTTTTCTAAACTCTTAGCTGGATTTTCAGTCTTAAAAATAGCTGAGCCAGCAACAATAATATCAGCTCCTGATCTAACTACTTCTTGTAAATTTTTATCGTTAATCCCTCCATCTACAGCTATTTTTAAATCTAGTCCCTTTTTTTCAACAACAGTTGCTAATCTTTCAATTTTCATCAAGATTTGGGGTATAAAAGATTGCCCTCCAAAACCTGGATTTACAGACATAATTAATATTAAATCTAAATCAGAAAGTACATATTCTAAATTATCTATAGGAGTAGCTGGATTGAGTGCGATTCCAGCTTTAGTACCTGTCTTTTTTATTTTTTGAATCAAACGATGTATATGACTGCTACTTTCTTCATGTACAGTAATTAAATCACTTCCAGCTTCAGCAAAATCTTCTATATATTTTTCAGGATTATCTATCATTAAATGTGTATCAAATTTCAAATCACTCTCTTTTCTTAAATCAGAAATCAATTTAGGACCAAAAGTAATATTAGGAACAAACTGTCCATCCATTACATCTAAATGTAAATAATCAGCATTTTCAACTTTTTTTACTTCCTTATTTAATTTACTAAAATCAGCTGCTAATAAAGATGGGGCAAATTCTACCATAAATTTATCACTCCTTTTCTTTTATTTCATAATAAAATTGTTTATAAGATTCATATCTTTTTTTAGATATATCACCTTTTTTAACTGCTTCTTTAACTGCACAACCAGGCTCATGAGTATGACTACAGGTATTAAACTTACATTTATTTAAATAACCTCTTAATTCTGGATATAAAAATTTCAATTTTTCACTTTTAATTTTTGAAATATCTAATGAACTAAAACCAGGAGTATCTGCAAGCCATCCACCATTTTTTAGAGAAATTAATTCAACATGTCGAGTGGTATGAACTCCCCTTTTTAGTTTTTTACTAACTTCTTTAGTTGACATATTAGCATTTTCAATTAAAGAATTTATTAAAGTTGATTTTCCAACACCTGAAGGCCCAGTTAATACATTAACCTTATCTTTTAATAAATTATATACTTTCTTTAAACCTAATTCTTTTTTAGCAGAAATATAAAGAAGATTATACCCTGCTTTTTGATAATCTTTCAATTTACTATATAATTTATCTTTATTTTTGCAAAGGTCCATCTTGTTGACAACTATAAATAAATCTAAATTAAATGCCTCAATTAATATAAGAAATCTATCTAAAAGTTGTCGATCAATTGTGGGGTGAGTAGTGGAAAAAACGATAACTACTTGCTCCACATTGGCAATTGTAGGACGATGAAGAAGATTCTTTCTATCAACAACACTTTCAATAATTTTATTTTCAAATTTCACTTTATCTCCAGGATAAACTGTTTTCTGTATTCTACCTCTTATATTACATTTATAAATATTATTTTTTTCATCTCCAACAAAAAAGAAACCTCCTAGAGCTTTAGTTATAATTCCAGTTTTCATTATTATTAATCACCTATAACCTTACTATGTCTTAATTCATCATCATAATATACTTCAACAGTTGTTTTTCCTACACTATTTATTGTTTCTGAGATATAATCTCCTGGTTTATGATTCTTATTATAAACTACATCTTCCCCATTATAATCATCAACTATAATTCTTACTTGACGTTCTTTATCACTTCTTATATTAACATTTACATTAATAGAATGTACTTTTGCTTTATCAGCATTGGCCAAACCATTACTTACGGTTAAATCAACTTTAGAATCTTCAGGAATTTCTTCATCAGCTTCAAATGATTGAGATACAACTTGATCTTCTAAAAATCTTTTGGTTTTTTCTCTTTTTATATTACCAATATTTAATTTATTATCTTTGATTATCGATTCAGCTTCGCTTAATTTTATTCCTATTAGATTTGGCATTTCCACCAAATTAGGTTCTACTCCTTTACTAACTATTAACTCTATTTTTTCACCAGCATTTACAGTTTCACCTGATTCTGGCTTTTGTTCAATTATATGATTTTCAGGAACTTCCTCATTATATTCAAATTCTTTATTGCCTATTTCTAATTTATTATTTTCTAAAATGAGTTCAGCTTTTCTTAAACTTTCTCCTTTTATATCAGGGATAGAAATTTCTTCTACCCCATCACTAACTGTTAATTTCAAGTTTCTTGTTTGTTTAATCATTTCTCCACTTTCAGGAGTTTGAGATATTACTTCATCTTCCGGATGTTCTGGATGATATACTCTTTCAACTGGCTCTTCAATCCCAAGTCCAACTTGTGACAGGGTATCTTTTGCACGATCAAAATTCATACCTTCAACATCTGGTACTTGAACAATTGGAACTTCCATATAATTTTTATAAATTAAAAATGACAATAAGCCCAAAATTGCAATAATTGATATTATAATTCCACTCCAAAAAAGCCACTTTTTACCTTTACTCATTTCATTATTTTGTGAAAGTCTAAAACTTTTAGTTTCATTATTGCTTTTATTATTTTTATTATTTTTTTCGTTCTCTTCTCTTTGACCTTTATCTTTAATTTCTGATTTTTTTAATATTTTTGTATCACCTGAATCTGACATAACAATTGTTGAATTACTATCTTTTTTTCGTCTTAATTTTTGTAAAATAGCTAAAGAACTTTCCCTCATTTTTTCAGCACTTTGAAATCTATTTTCTGGATCTTTAGATAATGCTTTTAAAATAAAATCATTTAACTGAACTGGAATTTTTTCATTAATTTCTTTTGGAGGAGTTGCACTTTCTTTAATATGTTTTAAGGCTACTGAAATAGGACTATCTGCCTTAAAAGGAACTTCCCCTGTAAGCATCTCATATAAAACAACTCCTACTGAGTAGAGATCTGAATGAGCTTTAATATCTCCTCCCTTTGCCTGTTCAGGAGAAAAATAATTGGCACTTCCCATAATAGTATCAGTCATTGTAGTAGTAGCTGAAACAGCCTTAGCAATTCCAAAATCAGTTACTTTGACTTGTTTATCTGGTGTTATTAAAATATTATGTGGTTTAATATCACAATGAATTATATCTTTTTTGTGGGCCACTTTTAAGGCTGACAAAATCTGATTAGTTATATCCAATGCTTCAGCAATAGGTATTTTACCTCTAGATTTAATGATATCTTTTAAATTCTTACCTTTAATATCTTCCATAACTAAATAATGTTTATCTTCATCTTGACCTATATCAAATATACTAACTACATTTGGATGAGATAATCTGGCTACAGCCTTAGCTTCATGATGGAATTTTTCAATGAAATTTTTATCTGAGACATGTTCTGATCTAAGCATTTTTATTGCAACTTCTCTATCAAGCAATAAATCCTTTGCCTCATAAACAATTGCCATTCCACCTTTACCAAGTTCATTTTTTATTTTGTAACGGTTATTTAAAACTTTACCGATCATAAATTCACCTCTAATTAATTATTCCTGTAATAAGAGTGATATTATCACTACCACCATTTTCAAGAGCTTTTTTTCCTAATTTTTTGGCTAAAATATTTATATCAGAAAAATTATTAGCGATTATTTCTTCTATTTTTTCTTCTCTTATCATATCTGTAAGACCATCTGTACAAAAAAGTAATATATCATTATCTTTTAGCTCAACTATCTTCTTTTCAATATTTATTTTATAATCAGTGCCTAAAGCTTGAGTTAAAATATGTTTTTGGGGATGATTAAAAGCTTCCCCTTTAGAAATTTTTCCCTTTTCTATTAATTCATTAACTAAAGAATCATCAGTTGTAATCTTTTCTAATTTAGAATTTCTATAAATATAAATTCTACTATCACCAATATGACCTATATATAACTTATTATTATAAATTAATGCCAAAGAAAGAGTTGTACCCATTCCTTTATATTCAGGATTTTTAGACCCTATAGTTATTATTTCCTTATTTACCATATTAAATAAGTCTTCTATTTCATCTAAAATTTCTTTTTCAAATTCAAATTCATAATTTTTTATTAAATCAACAGCAACTTGACTTGCTACATCTCCAGCTTTATGCCCCCCCATTCCATCAGCAACAACTATTAAGGGAAAAGGTTTAAGTTTTAATAAAAAGTTATCTTCATTATTTTTTCTAACATTACCCTTAGTTGTAAACGATTCAAACTTCATCCTTTTTCCCCCTCTCTCTTTTTAATTGCCCACAAGCAGCTTCAATTTCTACTCCTCTTTCTTGCCTAATAGTTGTATCTAATCCTCCTTGAATTAAAATTTCTTTAAACTGTTTAATTTTATTATCATCGGGCCGTTCAATATTTAATTCTGGAACTGGATTTACCGGTATTAAATTTATATGACAAAGAAAATCAGATACTAATCTTCTTAATTGATAAGCATATTGAGGTGCATCATTTATATCTTTCATCAAAACATATTCAAAACTTACTCTTCTATTACTTATTTCAATATACTCCTTTATACTTTTTAGCAATTTATCAATATTATATTTTTTATTTATTGGCATTATTTCATTTCTCAAACTATCATTAGGAGCATTAAGTGAAACTGCTAACCCAATTTGTTTATTTCTTACTGCTAGTTCCTTTATTCCTGGAACCACACCAGCAGTAGAAATTGTCATTTTTCTCATACCAATATTTAATGTAGACTCATTATTTAAAATATTAACTGCTTTTAAAACATTATCTAAGTTATTCATAGGTTCTCCCATGCCCATAAACACCACATTGCTTATAGCAGGGTTTAAAAATTCATCTTTATTAATATCTTCTTGGATTTTCATAACTTGAGCTACTATTTCAGAAACTTTCAAATTTCTTTCTAAGCCTCCTAGGCCAGTAGCACAAAAACTACACCCCATATTACAACCAATTTGAGTGGAAATACAAACACTATGCCTACCTTCTTCATAATAAGGTAAATAAACACTTTCTATGCTATTTCCATCTCTTAATTTCCATAAGTATTTAATTGTACCATCTTTAGCTTCAGATTTACCTAATAATTTTAATTTATCAATTTCTAAATCATCTTTTAATTCATTTTTTAAGCTTTTAGGTATATTTTTCATTTTTTCTATATTAAATATTCCATTCTTATATACCCAATTAAAAATTTGTTCTCCTCTAAAAGATTTTACTTCTCTTTTCTTTAAAATTTCTTTAAATTCTTTTAAATCAAGTCCAAAAAAATCAATTTTATTTTTTTCACTAGACATCATATCACTCCTGGCTAATATAGGGTATTTGAGTAGTTTTAATAAAAATCTTGCTTCTTTGATTTATAAAATAATTTTCATTTGAATAATCTGCCCCTTCTATTTCCATTTCCTCAACTTCAGGGCTAATAGTAAAGTTTTTTTGTACAAATTGTCCTACAAAAGGTCCTAATATATTTGAAATCACAAGTGCAATTATCATATTTATTATACTAAAATTTCCTGAATAAAATAACAAAAATAAAAATATTATTGCTGATAAAAAATTAGCTACAGTCATACTAGTTCCACATCTTTTGTGAATAGCTAATTCTTTTTTTCCATTTTTCAAAAGCTTAAGTCCTTTTTGAGCAGCTTCTTCTACATAAAGAGGACTTTCAACTCCCATTATATAAAATCCGTTTTCTTCAGCATAACCAGCCAAACCATTATAATTAAATTCTTTTTCTAATATATTTATTGTAGCATGTTCTAAAGCATGATTTTTTCTTAAAATAGGATTAGTTGCAATTTGATAAATTTGTTTTGGTACAGTAAATAAGTTAAAGAAAGAATCTATAGTAAACTTAAATGGTAAAATCAAAAACATCATAAGAGCAAAAATCGAAAGTGGAAATATTAAAATAGGAAAAAAGAAACTTATAAAAATTATAAGAAAAATTAAATACATAAAATAACCTCCTAGCCTAATTTTTTTCCTATTTCCACATTATTACCTCTCAAAAAGTCTTCCACTTTCATTTTCTTTTTACCAGCTAATTGTAGTTTGTCAATTCTAATTAAGCCATCTCCTGTTTGCACTAAAATACCATCTTTTGTGTTAGCCTTTATAACCTCAGCAATATCTCCCTGTAAATTATCATATCTATTATTAACTAAGCTTACTTTCCATATTTTTAAAATTTTACCATCCAATTTCGAATAAGCTCCTGGCCAAGGATTTACCCCACGGACAAAGTTATAAATTTCTTCAGCACTTTTTTCCCAATTTATTCTACCAAAATTTTTATTTATTTTAGGAGCATAAGTAGCTTTATTATCATTTTGTGCTATTTGTTTAGCCTTTCCAGCTTCAATATCAATTAAAGTTTTTAACAATAAATCAGCCCCAAGATTAGCTAATTTATCATGTAAACAGCCAACAGTATCATCTCTTTTTATATCTATTTCTTTTTTATAAATTATATCTCCTTTATCAAGCTCCTCATTCATATACATAGTTGTTACTCCAGTTTTTTTATCTCCATTTATTATAGCTTGATGTATAGGACTTGATCCTCTATATTTAGGCAACAAAGAGGCATGTAGATTAATAGCACCATATTCAGTTATATTCAAAAGTTCTTTAGATAATTTTTGGCCAAAAGCAACAACAACTAAGGCTTGAGGTGAAAGATCTTCTAACTTATCTTTAAATTTCTTTTTATTAACATTATTTGTAGTCAAAACATCTAGTCCTAACTCAACAGCCTTCTTTTTGACAGCTGTTCCTTGCTTTTTTTGTCCTCTTCCTTTTTTTCGATCAGGTTGAGTTACTACTGCCTTAATATTTATTTCTTTGCTTTTTGCTAATTTTTCCAGACTATTTACTGCAAAATCTGGACTTCCCATAAATACTATATCCATAATCTATCACCTCTAATTTTCTTCTACCTCAATACCTTTTAATTGTTCTTCAGAAATTTTTTTATCTACATATAAAATGCCTTCTAAATGATCATATTCATGAAGTATTGCTCTAGCTTTTAAATCACTTGCTTCAATTTTAAATTTTTCTCCCTCTCTATTTAAAGCTTCTACAACAACTTCTTTTGCTCTAACTACAGTTCCAGTTTCACCTGGTACACTTAAACATCCCTCTTCCATAATTGCTCTACCATTTTTAGAGATAATTTCTGGATTAATAAACTCTGTTAACCCCTCTCCATCATCTACAATAAAAATCCTCTGTAATACTCCAACCTGAGGGGCAGCTAGCCCTGCACCATCAGCATCATACATAGTTTCAGCCATATTATCTAGTAATTCTTTCGTTTTATCATTTATTTCATCAACTTCTTTTGCTTTACTTCTCAATACTGGATCTCCAATTATTCTTATATTCATAATAGCCATTTTTTATTTACCCCCTATCAAAGTTCTTTATAATTATAACATTGATATTGGATCCACATCAATGTTAAACTTAACACTTTGTTCATTATATGGAAAAAATTTTTTTCTTAAATCTTCCAAAACGTTTTTTCTTTTATCATATTTATTAAATTTTAAAATAAGCTGCCATCTATATTTTTGCCTTATTCTTTCTATTGGTGCTGGTGATGGCCCAAGTATTTCTTCTATGCTTTCCAAATATTCATCAAAAAACCTAGCTAATTTATTTGAAGCATTAATTACTTTATTATTATTTTTAGATTCAATAATTATATTAACTAAT
>JBNJDL010000082.1:0-9243 GCA_051744825.1 Bacillota bacterium
GCAGTAATTGGAGCCCATGCTGGTCCTGGAACTTATGGAGTTTTATTTATTAATGAAAATAAAAAAATTAATGAAATAGAAATTAAATAAAAATTATTAAGCTGCCAACAATTTATTATAATGCTGGCAGCTTTGTTTTTATTTAGCCTTCGGTAATTCATAATTGATTTTTGAAAAATGATTACCAAGAATAATAGCACTGATTATTACCAATGGTAAAGAAACTCCTAAACGAATTAAGGTAAATTTTAGGCCAAGAATAGAAGCCTCCATTATACTCATAGGTATCATTACAATAGAAGCAGCAGTTACATAAGTAAAAATCGAACTATAATTAGCTCCTTTATGATATAAAGCATTTGCAACTGGGAAAGCTACAAAGGTACCTCCAACAGTTGTTGCTGCTAAAAGTATAGAATAGATATATTTTTTAAATCCGGATGCTTTACCGAAGTTTTTTTCAATTGTTTCTCTACTAACCCAAACATCAAATAATCCTATTAAGACAAAGGCAGGTGGAAGAATTTTTGCCATATCCTTAGCAAAAATCATAAAATTTTCTCCCATTCTTTCTCCTAAAGAAAAATTCACTAAATAAGAAATTCCTAAAAATGAAATAAAAATTGCAAAAATTATATAGTTTAACTTATTATCTTTTTTCTTCATTTAAAATACCTCCCCATATAATATTCCCATTGATAGAGCAATAATAGCTGCTATAACGAAACCAGCTACATTTCTCCAGACAGTTGCTTTAATTCCAAAATATTCTTTTTCAACTGGGTAGGTTGCTACTCCAACTAACATTAAAGTAGTTATAAAGGCGCCAACTACCATATAATCCACACCTTTATCCACCAAAATTCCAGCTAAGGGATAAGCTATAAAACCTGGCATCATAGTTATAGAACCAGCTATAAGACCGATTAAAAGTCCAATGACCGGTATATGTCCTCCTAAATATTTAATTATCATTTCATCAGAAATTAGTAAAATGAAAGATAGAATAATTAATAATTTTAAGTAAGTTCCTAAAATTTTATTAAATTTTTTCCATCCGATTTTTAAGGCATTTAAAGTTTTTTCTTTATTAAAGAAAAATGAAATAATAAGAGCTATTGCTGCAACAATATAAAGTGTTCCCATATTTATTCCTCCTCATTTATACCCTTATGGGGTATTATAATATGATTATAATTTATTAAGTTTTGAAAGTATGTAAAACTAATTACAAAAAATATAATTTTACTTTTTAGAAAAAATAGGATACAATTAAACAAAGTAGAATATGAGTCTTCGAGCTTAGAAATCTAAGGTATAAACTATGGTTTTAAAGCCGATAGGGTCTGTTAGGAAACTAACTTTCCTCCCGGATTGGAAAGAAGACATTTATTCCGATGTCTTCAATTTTGACATCGGAATTTTTATTTTATTTAAACTTCTTTCCTTTGAGACTCAAAACTCAAAGGAGGCATTTTAATGAAAAGTAATTTACTAAATATTATCTTGCTTATGGCTTTAATTTTTGGAATTTTTAATGGTGCTGTATTAGCAGAAGATATTTCAGGTGAAATAGTAATTTTTCATGCAGGTTCTCTTAGTATACCTTTTTCAGAAATGGAAGAAAGTTTCGAAAATAAATATCCAGAAGTTGATATAATAAGAGAATCAGCTGGAAGTAGAACAACTGCTAGAAAGGTAACAGATCTTGGAAGAAAAGCTGATGTTATTGCTTCAGCAGATTATTCTGTTATTGAAACTTTAATGATACCTGAGCATGCTGATTGGTATCTCAATTTTGCTACTAATGAAATGGCTATAATGTATACTAAAAACTCACGTTATGGAGATGAGATTAATAGTGAAAATTGGTATAAAATTCTTTTACGTGATGATGTTGAATATGGCCATTCTGATCCAGATGCTGATCCCTGTGGTTATAGGAGTCAGTTAACTTGGCAATTAGCAGAAGAATATTATAATAAAAATGGATTATATCAAGACCTAAAAGATAACTGTCCACCTAAAAATATAAGGCCAAAAGAAACTGATTTAATAGCACTTTTAGAAGCAGGAGAATTAGATTATATATTCATTTATAGGTCAGTTGCCCAACAGCATGGAATGCCTTTTGTAACTTTAGCTGATAAAATCAATTTAAAAACTAATAAATATGCAGATTTTTATAAAAAAGCAGAAGTAGAGATTTCAGGTTCTGCTCCTGGAGAAACAGTTACAAAAAAGGGTAAGCCTATGGTTTATGGAGTTACAATACCTAAGAATTCTCCTAATCCTGAAGGGGCAAAAGCCTTTATTGAATTTTTAATTAGTGAAGAAGGTCAAAAAATAATGGAAGAAAATGGACAACCTGCAATTAAACCTCCAATTGTTAATGATTTGAATCTAGTATTTGAAGAAATAAAATCTAAAGTTAAGGAAGAATAGTTATGCTTAAAAATTCATTTTTTCACTTTATTATAACAATTTTATCACTAGTTTTATTATTTTTTGTTCTTGCTCCAATATTTAACTTAGTATTTGGAAGTAGTGCTGATATCTTATTAGAAACAATAAAGGAAAAAGAAGTCTATAATACAATTCTAAGAACATTTAAGGCTTCTTTAGTTGCAACTTTATTTTCAATTTTATTAGCTGTTCCCCTAGCTTATCTTTTAGCCAGGTTTGATTTTCCTGGAAAAGTCCTTATTGAAGGACTAATGAATTTACCAGTTATTATTCCTCATACAGCTGCTGGAATAGCTTTGTTAACAGTTTTCGGTAATAGTTTTTTTCTGGGTAAATTTTTCAGTAATTTTAATATAAGTTTTGTTGGGGAGTTTGCAGGTATTGTAATAGCAATGATGTTTGTTAGTATGCCTTTTTTGTTAAATGATGCCATCGAAGGATTTAGATCAATAGATATAAGATTAGAAAAAGTAGCACGTAGTCTTGGTGCTTCACCAGCTCAGACTTTTTTTAAAATAGCCTTACCTTTAAATTTTAGTCATATTATATCTGGCTCTTTGATGATGTGGGCTAGAGGTTTATCTGAATTTGGAGCAGTTACGATTCTTGCATATCATCCAATGAGTGCTCCAGTTTTAATTTATGAAAGATTTACCTCTTTTGGACTGAAATATTCTAGACCTATTGCTGCAATTATGGTAATAGCAAGTTTAATTGTATTTATAATACTTCGTTTAGTAAATTCAAAGATGAGTTCAATAGAAAACAGATCTGAGGGATAGTTGATGCTCAAATTAAAAAATATAGATAAAGAGTATAAAGACTTCAGTGTTAACAATATTAATTTGAAAATTAATGAAGGAGAATATCTTGTAATTTTAGGACCGACTGGTACAGGTAAAACTGTTATTTTAGAGATGATAGCTGGACTTATTAAAGCAGATAAAGGTTCAATAATTCATAAAGATGAAAATATTACTGATTATTCGCCAGAAAATAGATCTATGGCAATGGTTTATCAAGATTACATGTTATTTCCTCATTTGAATGTCAGAAAAAATATAATTTTTGGACTTAATATAGATGGTAATTATAAAAAAGAATTTATAAATAATAAGTTAAAAGAAATGGTTGAGCTTTTTGGGATAAGTCATTTAATTAATAGAGATGTTAATACTTTAAGTGGTGGAGAAAAACAAAGAGTAGCTTTAGCTAGAGCATTAATAACATCTCCGGAAGTACTGCTTTTAGATGAACCTTTGAGTGCATTAGATCCTGGAACAAAAGAAACTTTAATAGATGAATTAAAAAATATTCATAAAAAATTAGGTACTACAACTTTACATGTTACCCATAATTTTGTAGAAGCGTTAGCTTTAGCAGACAGAATAGCTATTATGAATAATGGAGAAATCGAACAAATTGGAGATTCAGAGGAAGTTTTTCAAAAACCTTCTTCTAATTTTGTTGCTGAATTTGTTGGGAGTAAAAATATTTTTGAAGCTAAAAGAATAGGCGATAAAATAGTAATTGAAGGAAAAAATAAATCATTAGAGATTGAAATGGTTGAAAGGATAGATGAAAAAAGCAATATAACTATTAGACCTGAAGATATAATAATATCTCCTGAACCTCTTTATTCTTCAGCTAGAAATTCATTTTCAGGAAAAATAATAAAAATAAAAGATAGATTAAATTATTTAGAAATTATTGTAGATGTTGGAATTGAATTTTCAGTTCATATTACAAGGGAATCATTTAAAAAATTTAATTTAAAAAAAGATAAAGAAGTTTATCTTAGTTTTAAAGCTTCTGCTATTAACAGTTATTAAATTTTAAGAGGGAGGATATAATGGATAAAATAGTAGTTTCTGGACAAGCAAGTAAAGTAGGGAAAACAACTTTAGTTGAAGAGATAATTAAAAATTTATGTGGCGATATATTAGCTATAAAATGTGCAGTTAGTGATGAACAAATTAATCCTATAATTAGTATAGAGGAAAAAATCAATGAAAATGAAGATAAAGACACTGGTAGATATCTAAGAGCAGGAGCTAATAAAGCAATTTTTATTAAAACAAAGTTTGAAAAACTCAAAAAAAGTCTGGATGATATAAAAAAGGAAATTACAGATTATGATTACTTAATTTATGAAGGGAATAATCTTTTAGATTTTTTAAATTCTGATCTGGTTATTTTTCTTAAAAATGAATTATTAGAAAGAAAGTATTCTGCGGATAAAGCTGAAACTAGATCTGATATAATTTTAGATAAGACTAATGAGAAGGAAATAATATTTAATATAGAAAGTATAAGCTGTTATAAAGCTCATCTTTTGGCAGATGTATTAGGATTAAGTGTAGGAAGAATAGGGAAATTATTAAATAATGCTGAGGTAAAAATAAAAGGTTGTCAATTAGGCTTATTTTAATATTATTAACTAATAGGAGTGAAATTTAATATGACAGAGTTTTTAGAATTAAATGAACTTGAAGTTTTTTGGAAAAAAATAAAAAAATATTTAAAAAATAAAGAATTGAAAAAAGAAAAAATCAATATATTGGATAGTATAGATAGAATATCTGGTAAAAAGATCAAATCTAAGGTAAATTTACCTCCCTTTAATCGTTCTACCGTTGATGGTTTTGCAGTTAGGGCTCAAGATACTGCAGGAGCTTCTACTACCCTACCTGCCTATTTAGATGTTATAGGTGAGGTTAAAATGGGAGAAAAAACCAATTTAGAAATTGGACCTGGAGAAGCTGTAGAAATGCCGACTGGAGGTATGATTCCTGAAGGTGCAGATGCAGTTTTAATGATTGAATATACTGACTATCTAGATAAAGATACTATTGAAACAGCTAAAGCTGTTGCAGTTGGTGAAAATATAGTAGTCAAAGGTGAGGATATAGCTAGTGGAGACCTACTTTTTGATAAAGGTCATAGAATTCGTCCTAGAGATATTGGAGCAATGGCTGGTTTAGGAATAACAGAGCTTTCAGTATATAAAAAGCCTGAAATAGCTGTTATTTCAACAGGTGATGAGTTGATTGAACCTGGGGAAGAAGCAGGACCTGCTCAAATTAGAGATATAAATAGCTATTCTATAACTTCTCTTTTAAAATCATATGGTGTAAAAGCTAAGAAAGTAGGAATAATTAAAGATGAATTTGATTTATTAAAAAAAGCTGTAAAAAACAATTTAAATTCTGATCTAGTTTTGATATCTGGAGGTAGTTCAGTAGGTGTAAAAGATATGACCATAGATTTATTGAATTCACTAGGAGAGCCTGGAGTATTATTACATGGTTTATCTATAAAACCAGGTAAGCCTACAATTCTTGCAATTATAGATGAAACTCCTGTTATTGGTCTTCCAGGACATCCAGCTTCAGCCTGGACAGTAAGTAGAATACTTTTAGAGCCAATAATAAAGTTTTTAATTGGAGAAATAGATATTGATAATTTAGGTAGAAAAAGTAAAAAAGAAGGGTTTGAAGCTGTTTTCAAGGCTGAGTTAACTAGAAATATAGTTTCAGACAAAGGTAGAGAAGAGTATTTACCAGTAAAATTAATTAATGATGAAAAAAAATTAAAGGCAGAACCTATTGTTGGAAAATCAAGTCTCATTACCACCCTTGTTAGTGGTGATGGTCTTATAAAGATTAACACTTTTGAAGAAGGAAAAAATAAAGGTGATTTAGTAAAAGTTGAGTTAATTGAGCCAGGTATCTACTAAGGAAGGTGATAAGATGAGAAAAATTTATTTAGACAAATTATCATTGAAAGAAGCTAAAGAGAAATTTTTGTCAGAATTTAAGAATTTAAGAACTTCTATAGAAAAGGTGGAAGTTGAAAATTCTTTAGGAAAAGTAACTGCAGAGGCAGTTTATGCCCGACGATCTGCTCCTGATTTTTATGCAGCAGCTATGGATGGTATTGCAGTAAAAGCTTCAGACACTGCTGGAGCTAGTGAGAGAAATCCAATTAGATTAAAAAAAGGAAGTGAAGCAGTTTTTGTAGATACTGGTGACCCTATTCCAGAAAAATTTGATGCTGTAATAAAAATTGAGGAAGTAAATGAAATAGATGAAAATACTGTTGAAATAGAAAAGGCAGTGAGTCCCTGGTATGATGTGAGAAGTATTGGTGAAAGTGTAGTTAAAGGACAACTAATAATCCCTAGTAATCATAAAATAAGAGATTTTGATATTGGAGCCCTTATCGAAGCAGGTATTAAAGAAGTGAAAGTATATGAAGAAGTGAAAACTAAAATAATTCCTACTGGTAATGAGCTAGTTGATTCTTCATCTAAAGTTGAAAAAGGCCAAATAGTTGAATTTAACTCAAAGATGATTAAAGCTTCTCTTTATAAATGGGGAGCTAAAGGAAATTCTACTAAAATAGTTCCTGATAAAAAAGATTTAATAAAAAAAGAAATTGAAAATGGTGTGAAGGAATTTGATTTAACTATAGTCTTAGCTGGTTCATCAGCAGGTACTGAAGACTATACTCATAGTATCTTAGAAGAATTAGGAGAGGTTTTAGTACATGGTGTAAATATTATGCCTGGTAAACCAGTGATTTTAGCTAAAGTAAATAATAAGCCAGTAATTGGACTTCCTGGTTATCCTCTTTCTGCTTTAATAAATAATTATATCTTTATTAGAGAAATTATATATAAATTGCAGGGTCTTAATGCACCTAAGTTAGAAGAAGTTGAAGCTAAAGTAAAAAGAAAAGTACCATCAGATATTGGCTTAGAAGAATTTTTGCGAGTTAATCTTAGTGAAGTAAATGATGAATTAATTGCTGTTCCTAAAAAAAGAGGATCAGCTGCTATGGAATCTGTTGTTAAAGCAGACGGTATTATGAGAATAGGAGAAAACAAAGAAGGATTAAGCAAGAATGATAAAGCCAGGGTTATTTTGCTAAAAAATAAAGATAAATTTAGAAATAATCTTAGTCTTATTGGTAGTCATGATTTAAGCCTTGATTTAATACAGGATCAACTTCAAAAAGAAAAAGCTAATTTTTATTTTAATATTCAATCTGTAGGGAGTTTAGCAGGACTAATGGCATTAAAGAGAGGAGAATGCCATTTAGCTGGAGCTCATCTCCTTGATACAGATACAGGAGAATATAATATAAGTGAGATTAAAAGGATATTCAAAAATAAAAAGATGGCAACAATTAATTTAGTGAAAAGGCAACAGGGATTTTATGTAAAAAAAGGTAATCCTAAAAATATTACTTCTATAAATGATTTAAAAAATGATGATATCTCCTTTATTAATAGACAACGTGGAGCAGGAACTAGAGTATTATTAGATTATTTATTAGAAAAAAACAATATAAAAGCTTCAGAAATAAACGGCTATAGTCAAGAAGAGTTTACTCATATAGCTGCTGCAGTTGCTGTAGGTAGAGGAAATGCTGATGTAGCTTTAGGAATAGAAGCTGCAGCTAAAGCAGTGGGAGTAGATTTTCATCCACTTAGTGAAGAACAATATGATTTAATTTTATTTGAGAAAGATCTAAATGACTGGAGAATAGATAAATTAATTTCTCTTCTTAAAGATGATAAAATTAGAAAAGAAATAAAAAATTTAGGTGGATATAAAACAGATAAAACCGGTGAAATAGCTATTATTGAAGGTGATTGTTGATGAAAAAGCTAGTAGATGATTTTGGAAGAAGGATTGATTATTTGCGAATATCAGTTACTGATCGCTGTAATCTAAGATGTCAATATTGTATGCCTGCTGATGGAATTTCCCTAAAAGAACATGAAGATATTTTAGAACTAGAAGAAATTGCAAAAATAGCTGAAGTAGGAAAAGAATTAGGAATTAAAAAAATTAGATTAACTGGAGGAGAACCTCTTGTTAGATTAGGTATTGAAGATTTGATAAGCTCTTTAGATAAAATAGCTTTTGAAGATATTAGTATGACTACTAATGGAGTTTTATTATCAAAAAAAGCAGATGACTTAAAAAAAGCAGGTTTAGATAGAGTGAATATCAGTCTTGATACTCTAGATAAAGATAAGTATAAAGTAATTACAAGAAGAGATCATTTTGATGATGTGATGTCTGGGATAAAAACTGCTTTAGATTATGATTTTTCACCAGTCAAATTGAATGTAGTTGTAATAAAAGGATTTAATGATGAGGAATTATTAGATTTTGCTAAATTATCTAAAGATAGAGAGTTACATGTGCGTTTTATTGAATATATGCCATTAGGTGGAGAAGTAGAAAAAGAAAAGTATATAAATATGAAAGAAGTGAAAGAAAAGTTAATTTCTAAATTATCACTTCTAAAAACTTCTACTAAAGGGAATGGTCCAGCCAAGTATTATAAGATTCCAAAAAGTAAGGGGAGTATAGGTTTTATTAGTGCTATTAGTGAGCATTTTTGCTCTGAATGTAATAGATTCCGTTTAACCGCTGATGGAAAGTTTCGTCCCTGTTTAGCTAGAGATATGGAAGTAAAAATTGATGATTTAAGCAAAAAAGGAATTGAAAAAGCATATAAAAAGTCTTTAGAAATAAAACCTATGAGTCATAATTTAAATTTTGAAGTTGCTAAAGAAAGAGAAAGAACTATGTCTCAAATAGGAGGTTAAAAATGGGTGGGAAGTTTAGTCATATAGATGAAGAAGGAAAAGTTAAGATGGTAGATGTAAGTGATAAAGACACTACAAATCGAAAAGCAATTGCTTCTGGAGAAATAAAAATGAAGGCTGAAACATTAAAAATGATTAAAGAAGGT
>JBNJDL010000083.1:0-9203 GCA_051744825.1 Bacillota bacterium
ATAGCTATTTTCATCATATCACCTCTTAAAAGATTTTCTGTTAAAAACTCACCTTGACTATTTTCAAAATTATTTAAATCTAATTTTTCCACTAATTCAATTAAAGCATTTTTAATTTCTTCTTTAGTTTTTTTATAAATTTCTAAAGATTGTCCATAAGGATCAAGAATATCTAAATTTTTTTCATTTCCAATAAGTTCTTTCAAAGTATAAATATTTTCATGAGAAATCTCATTGATACTTATCAAATGTTCTTTATGAGCCTCAGTCATAGTTAAAACAATATCAGCTTCGTCAAGTAATTTATTATTAACTTGGGTTGAGTTATGATAAATATTATCAATTTCTTCATCATTCAATGCTTTTAAGGCTTCAGGACTAATTCTAGAACCTGGCCTGGCAGCAATTCCTGCTGATTTAACTTTTAAACCTCTTATATTCTTTTTTTCTAAAATATTTCTTAACAAATATTCGGCCATTGGACTTCGGCAGGTATTACCTGTACATACAAATAAAATTGTCGGCAACGGAAAATCCCACCTTTCTCTCGCATTTTATTATATTATATCAAATTTAAAAATATAGACAAGTAAAAACTAGATTAGATCAGAAGTAGCCTTATAAACTCTGTTCATAATGGCCTCACCAATTCCTTTTTCTGGAATTTCTTCTATAATTATAGAATCAAATTCAGCCTTATCTAATTCTCTTAAAGTATAAAATAATCTATTTGCTATATCTTCTATTTTATTTAAAGATCCTATTTCTACTAATTCTATATTGGCTAAATCAAAATCATTTTTCTTTTTTAACTTATCTATACTTTCTTTTGTCATAACTAAAGCTAAGTTTTTATTACTATTTTTTGAAATATATTTAAATAAATTTTCAAAATTGCTTTTATATAATATTAACTTTGTTTCAGGAGAATAATGTTTATATTTCATTCCAGGTGCTATAGGAGCTTTTTGCTCAATTTTTGTTCTCTCATCTTTAATATCTTTTTTATTATTTTTTATTTTTCTTTTACTAATATTAGCAAGCTCTTCCCTACTTATACCTCCTGGTCTAAGAATTATAATTTCTTCATCCTTAACTTTTATAATAGTTGATTCAACTCCAACTTTACAATGACCTCCATCAATAATTAATGGAACTTTATTTTTAAGATCTTCATAAACATGTTGAGCTGTAGTTGGACTTGGAAAACCAGAAATATTAGCACTAGGAGCTGCCAATGGAGTATCACTGCTTTCAATTAATGAGAGAGCAACTGGATGAGAAGGCATTCTAATTCCAACAGTTTGCAAATTTGCAGTAGTTCTATCTGCTATCAATTTACTTTTGGGAAGAATTACTGTTAAAGGGCCTGGCCAAAAATTATTTAAAATATTATATAAATCATCATCTAAACTAAAATTATTATTCCTCACTCTTTCAAATTGCTCAAAATTAGCAATATGAACAATTAATGGATTATCTTGAGGTCTTCCTTTAACTTTGAATATCTTTTTCACTGCTTCTGAATTGCTGGCATCAGCTCCTAAACCATAAACTGTCTCAGTTGGAAAGGCAACAAGCTCTCCCCTATTTAATAATTTATTTGCTTTTTTGAAAACTGGAAGTCCAGTAATTTTATCAATATTATTTTCAATTAGCAAATTTTCTGGAATTTTAACTATAGAAGTATTATAATTCATTATTTTATCTCCTTTTTATTACAAAAAATCATCCTGTCCTTCCCACTATAATCTTTTATAACTCTTATTTCATCATAATTTCCTTCATTTTCTATAATTTTTTTCACCTTATCAGCCTGGTCATAGCCTATTTCTAAAGCTAAAAGGCCCTTTTCTTTTAAAACTGAAACAGCCTGTGGAATTAATTTTTTATAAAGATCTAAGCCATCTTTTCCTGCTTTTAGAGCAAGTTCAGGCTCATTTTTGATTTCTGGAGCTAAGTTTTCCATTTCCTCATCACTAATATAAGGTGGGTTAGAAACTACTATATCAACATTATTTGTATTTCTCTTTAAAAGGGGAGAAAGAAGGTCCCCACGATTAACTGTTAAACGATCTCCTAATTCATGATATTCTATATTTTCTCTACTTACTTCAACTGCTTTTTTAGATATATCTATTCCTAAAATTTTTGCATTTTCTAAATAATGGCCTAAACTAACCATAATTACCCCACTACCTGGCCCAACTTCAACGATATTAGGAGCTTCAAGCTCATTTTCTTCACAGTAATCTATTATATTTTCCACAAGCAATTCAGTTTCAGGTCGAGGAATTAAGACCCCTTTTTTAATTTTAAAATCTAGGGACATGAATTCCTTATGACCTGTAATATAGCTAACTGCCTCTCTTTTAGCTCTTCTCACAACTCTTTTTCTATATTCAGCTAATTCAGTTTCTGTTAGAGGATAATCAAAATTTACATAAAGTTTAATTCTTTCCATACCTAATAAATCAGCAAGAAGAACTTCTGCATCAAGACGAGGATTAGCTATTCCTTTTTTCTCAAAAAAATCAGTTGTTTTATTTAGCAGAGTTTTAATATTCACTTCTACACCTTCTCAAGCCTTTTTTTCATATCTTCTTCAATTAAAGGTTCTATAATCATATCTAATTCTCCATCAAGGACTTTTTCTAATTGATGAACAGTAAGATTTATACGATGATCACTTACCCTTCCTTGAGGAAAATTATAAGTTCTTATTTTTTCACTTCTGTCTCCAGTACCTACTTGACTTTTTCGCGCTTCATCTCTTTCCTGTCTTTTTTCTTCTTCAATGCTTTCCTTAACTCTAGCTCTAAGAATACGCATAGCTTTATCTTTATTTTTATGTTGAGATTTTTCATCTTGACAGGAAACAACTGTACCTGTAGGCTCATGAGTTATTCTAACAGCTGAATCAGTAGTATTTACACTCTGACCTCCAGGTCCACTTGAACGGAAGGTATCTATTTTAAGATCATTTTGATTTATATCTACATCTACTTCTTCTGCTTCAGGCAAAACTGCAACAGTAGCAGTTGAAGTATGAATTCTTCCACTTGATTCAGTTGAAGGCACTCTCTGTACTCTATGCACACCACTTTCATATTTCAAATATTTATAAGCATCATCACCTTTTACATTAAAGGTGATTTCTTTAAAACCTCCTACACCTGATTCATTAGCATTCAATAATTCTACATTCCAGCCCTGATCTTCTGAATAACGAGTGTACATTCTATATAAATCAGCAGCAAAAAGTCCAGCTTCATCTCCTCCTGCTCCAGCTCTAATTTCAAAAATAACGTTTTTCTCATCATCTGGATCATCAGGAATAAGCATTAAAGGAAGCTCTTCTTCTAATTTTTCTTTTTTGGGCTCTAATTCTTCTAATTCCATTTCAGCTAATTCTTTCATTTCTCCATCATCAGTTTCAAGAACTTCTTTTGCTTCTTCAATTCCATTCATTACTTCTTTATATTTTTTATATTTATCTACAACTTTTTTCATTTTAGCATGTTTTTTTAATAATTTTTGATATTTATCAGTATCATTGATAACCTCAGGATCACTTAATTTTTTATTTAAGTTATTATACTTTTCTTCAAGATCATCTAATTTTTCTCGAAGATCAAACATTTATTTCACCTCATTTTTTTCTTAAAACATTTTATTATTATTTTTTTACCTTATGACAATTTCTACAACGTGCTTCATAAACCTCTTCTGCTCCTACCAAAATAACTTCATCATCATAAGAAGCAGGCTCTCCGTCAATTAAACGCTGAGTTCTTGTTGCTGGTTCACCACATTTAACACAAATGGCATGTAATTTATCAACATATTCTGCCCTAGCCATTAATTCAGGAACAGGGTCAAATGGCTCACCTCTAAAATCACGGTCTAAACCAGCTAAAATCACTCTTACTCCATCATTTGCTAACCTTTCACATATTTCTACTACATCAGGATGAAAAAACTGTATTTCATCTATAGCTACTACATCAATATCTTCATCTATTTTTTCAAAAATTTCTTCTGGATGGTCAACAGGAACTGCTTCTACACTTTTCCCATTATGAGAAACAACATTATCTTTAGCATATCTGTTATCAATTAAAGGTTTAAAAACCTTTATGCTTTTTTTAGCAATTTTGACCCTTCTTATTCTTCGAATTAATTCTTCACTTTTTCCACAATACATTGGGCCAGTGATTACTTCTATCCATCCACTATTACTTATTTTATACATTTCATACACCTCTCAAATCTTTATTTAAAGAGAAAAACAAAAAAGCAGAGCATTAGCCCTGCCTATAGATATCTGAGATTTTTCTAAACTACTCTTCATCTTCTTCAGAAATTCCATATTTTTTGTTAAATCTTTCAACCCTGCCACCTGAAGAAGCTTTGCGCTGTTTTCCTGTGTAAAATGGATGACAGCTAGAACAAACTTCAACACGAATATTTTCCTTTGTTGATTTAGTATGATAAACTTCACCACAGGCACAGGTGATAGTAGTATCCTTCATTTCTGGATGAATTTCTTTTTGCATTACTCTCACCTCACTCTATCTTTAAAGTAAATTTTTTAGTCACTATTGTGATTATAACACAGCTAATTTATCTATGCAAGATGTTATTTTAAAACCTTATTTAAGGCTTTTATTAATTCATCATTATCATCAGTATTATTTAATTGCCTAATTAAAGTATCCATTATATTAGAAGAATTCATATTTACTATATTTTGTCTTAATTTATAAATAGTTTGTAATTCTTTTTTGTTTAAAAGCATTTCTTCTTTTCTGGTACCAGAAGGTTGAACATCTATAGCAGGGAAAATTCTCTGTTCAGCTAATTTTCTATCTAAATGTAATTCCATATTACCTGTTCCCTTAAATTCTTCATAAATTACATCATCCATTCTACTACCTGTATTCACGAGACTTGTTGCAAGAATAGTTAAACTACCACCTTCCTCTATATTCCTGGCTGCCCCAAAAAATCTTTTTGGAAAATGCATAGCAGTTGGATCTAAACCACCGGAAAGTGTCCTTCCACTTGGAGGAGTAGTAACATTCGCCGCTCTTGCCAGTCGAGTTATACTATCTAAAAGTATTACTACATCATTTTTGTGCTCAACTAGCCTCTTGGCCTTTTTTAGTACTAATTTAGCAACTTGTAAATGGTCTTTTGCAGGTTCATCAAAGGTAGAACTGATTACTTCTGCATCAACTGATCTTTTCATATCAGTAACTTCCTCAGGCCTTTCATCAATTAATAAAATCATCAATTTAGATTCTGGATAATTTTCACTAATACTATTTGCTACCTTCTTTAGCAAAACTGTTTTTCCAGCTTTAGGTGGAGAAACAATCAACCCTCTTTGGCCTTTGCCAATAGGAGCAATAAGGTCTATTAACCTACTGGAATTTTCATCTGAATCATGCTCAAGTTTATATCTCTCTTCTGGATAAAGAGGTGTCAAATCTTCAAAGTGGGCCCTATCTTTAGCTTTTTCTGGGTCTTGAAAATTAACTGCTTCTATACGTAAAATAGCAAAATATCGCTCATTATCTTTTGGTTCTCTAACCTGTCCTGATACTACATCTCCAGTTCTTAAATCAAAGCGTCTTATTTGAGAAGCAGAGATGTAAATATCATCTCCAGAAGGAACATATTTTGAAGGACGAAGAAAACCATAGCCTTCTCCATTTACAATATCAAGCACTCCTTCTGCAAAAATATGTCCGCCTTTTTCTGTTTCTTTTTTTAAAATCGCAAAAATTAAATCTTTTTTTCTTAATTGGGTATAACCTTTAACATTAAGGTCTTTAGCTAGTTTATGTAACTCAGTAATCGTCTTCTTTTCCAACTCAGTAATATTTAACAAAATTTATTCCGCCCTTCTTTAATAATAAAATTCACACTTAATTATATTTCATCCTAAATTATTAATTCTTAATCTAAACACTAATACCTAATCTAAATAATAAATATACTCCAAGAAAATATATTATTCCTATAAGAAATGAATCCCAACCTATTTTCAAAGCAAAAACTGTTCTTTTTGAGCGATAAAACAATCCCATAATAGCTATAACGCTCATCATAAGAACAACCATAGAAGTAATTACATGAACAAAATCAACTGAGGCCAAAATATATCCATCTCTATAAAATAAATCAGCAAAAAATACAATTATCATATTAAAAATATTGCTTCCAAAGACATTACCAAGGGCCATATTATAAGCCCCAATACTTATAGCAGAAATTGTTGCTACAAGCTCAGGTAAAGAAGTGGCCGCAGCTACCATAATACTTCCAATAAAACTCTGATCAATACCAGTCATTGTTGCAATTTGATCCCCTGTTACACTTAATCTAATTCCAGCAAAGACAATAACTATCGCACTTAATAAAAATCCAATTATAGCTTTTTTTAGAGGAATTTTTTCTATTATTTCCTCTTCTTCAACAACCTTTTGATCTAATGGGTTCTTTTTGTCATATCTAAAAATTAAACGCATTCCTAAAACATAAGTTAAAATTAATACAACACTATCTATTCCTACTCCCATAAAACCAAAGCTAAGATTAGTTAAATGTCCAACTAACATACTAAAAGAAACAATGATTGCTAATAGAGTACCAAGTAAACCAGATAAAATATTACTATAACGCATTCTGAGCATTATTGGCTCATCAGTAGAATATAAAAGGTCAGCTACTGCTAAAATCATTAAATTAAAAGTATTACTACCAAATACATTACCAATAGCTATATTTGGAGCACCTACTAAAGAAGAAGTAATACTTGTAACTAACTCTGGCAGGGAAGTTGCTAAAGCAACTAAAATTGAACCAATTAAAGCTTCTCCTATACCTGTTTTATCAGATATAATATCACCATATTTAGACAATTTTGTTCCAGAAATTATTATTAGTATTGCCATAATAATAAACTGCAGCCATAGATTTAACATTATATGATTCCTTTCTTATTTATAATTAAATTTTAAAATTGATAATAATTATTTTCGGAATGAAGGCCATTTTAGAAAAGAATATAATGAAGTATAATAATAAGAAGAGACCGTTTGAACACAGCTAGACTATGTTCAAACGACCTTATATACAGTAGTTTTAAAGTTAAGCTTTGTTTTTACTACCTAGAATTTCAATCTTTTCTTTTACTCTTTCTTTAATTGCATCTCTACCAGGTCCACAGTATTTTCTCGGATCATATAGTTCTGAATTTTTTTCAAATAAATCTTTTATTTTGGAAGTAAAGGCTTGCTGGAAGGCAGTATTAACATTTACCTTATTTATACCTAAAGATACAGCCTTTCTAACATCAGCTTCTGCTACACCAGATGCTCCATGTAAAACAAGGGGAATATCTAAGTTATTATTAATTTTTTCTAATCTCTGAAAATCTAATTCTGGATCTCCTTTATATACCCCATGAGCAGTTCCAATTGCAATCGCTAAAGCATCTACATCTGTTCTTTCTACAAATTCTACCGCCTGATCAGGGTCAGTAAAGGTAGCATCTCTTTCTTCTACAGTGTGGTCATCTTCGCTACCACCTATTTTACCTAATTCAGCCTCAACTGATACTCCTACACTATGAGCAGCTTCTACTACTTTTTTTACCATTGCTATATTTTCTTCAAATGGATATTTTGAGCCATCAATCATAACTGAAGAATATCCCTTTCTAATACATTCCATTGCCTTTTCAAAACTACTACCATGGTCTAAATGTAAAGCTACAGGAATGTTAGTATCTTTAGTAGCTGCTTCTACCATTGCAATTACATAGTCCATTCCAATATAACGAATAGCTCCTTCACTTGTTTGTAAAATCAAGGGAGAATTAAGTTCTTCAGCAGCTTCTATTATCCCCTGTAAAAATTCCATATTATTAATATTAAATCCACCTACTGCATAATTTTCTTCATTAGCTTTATTTAAAATATCAGCCATTGGCACAATATTCATAACAATTCCTCCTAGTTTTTTATTATATATTTATCCAGGGATCTTTAGGATTAGTTTTATTTTTATTTGCAACTGACATATTTAACATCAGTTCCCCTTTTTCTTTTAACTTTTCTAAATCCTGCCGATTTTCAGCAGGAATATTTCTTGTAGTTCCACAATTATTACAGGAAAGTTTTATTTTATCAGAAGATAAATCAACATTTATATCATGACTACCACATTCGCAAAATAAATTACCCTGAGCAGCTATGTCATGAAGATAATCAAGGATTGCTAACATAATCTCTGGATCAGCAAAATCGTCAAATCCTAAGTCATTAGCCATGGAATCAAGTTCTTTTTGTTGCTCCTTTAATTTCTCTTTTATTAATTTATAAGGGCCATAATATCCTAAATTAAGCTTAGTTTCATGGCATAAAAAGGAGCCAACTTTGTTTTTGGACCAAAATTCCTGTGCAGGCAAAATAGCCTTATGCTCATGATTGCAAATTATACAGTAATACTTCAAAGTTATGTGATCAGAGCCTTTTTTTTGCACAGACATTTTTTTGCTTCCACAGTCACAATAAATTTCGTGAACTCTGTCTCCTGAAAGCTGAAAAATATTCAATTGATCGATTTTTAATCTCCCACAAGTGGGACAGCGCATAGCAAGCGCAGTTGATTTTTCAAGTACCATGACTAATTAACCTGATTTTTATTTTCAATAAATCAGGTCTCACACCTCCTTAATCTATCTATTCTGCATAATTTTAAAAAATCCTTTTTTTAGCTAAAATTTATATTAGTCACACTATTTTAACTTGAATATATGTAATAAATTACTTTTTCCAACTGCTGCAATTATTTTAGTAAAATTAAGCTCATTATTTTCATCATAACTAAGCAATTTACTCTTAAGATTATTATTTTCTGTTAAATCAGAAATATAATATTTTCTTTTTTTAGCTTTCAGTTCAGGACTTTCATAATTACTAACTAAAATATATTTTTTATCTAAATTAATTTCTTCTATTTTACCTTCAACCACCTTATAAAAACTATTGACTTCTATCAAATTATTTTCTTTAACTATAATTTCTGCATATTGTGCATATTTATTATTAATCTTTTTAAGAGCAGCTAAATTAGTTTTGACTTCATTTACCTTTATTTCACTATTTTTACTTATATAAAATTTATCT
>JBNJDL010000084.1:0-9184 GCA_051744825.1 Bacillota bacterium
ATCAGTAAGTGTATTATTTGATTAGCGAATTGATTGGAAATTGAGTTGCAATCTCTCAGTGAGAGTATAAATGGCTCAGAGATCTTGAAAAACTCAATTCCCAATTCAATTCGCTTAGAGTTGCATTCTTTTAATAAAAAATGTTATAATAAAAATTGGTGTCAGCCAATTGAAAACTAAAATTAAAAATTAAGATAGAAGGAGAGGATAATGATGGAAAGGTATGAAATAAAAGTGGAAGCAAGGGAGGAAACTGGTAAAGGTGTAGCCCGTCGCTTAAGAAGAGAGGGCAAAATACCTGGTGTTATTTATGGTAAAGGCCAGGATCCTAAAGCTCTTATTGTTGATCCACTTGATATTAATAAGAGACTATTTGGAAATGCAATTTTTGAACTAACTATTGTTGATGATGGAGAGGAAGAAGAAGAATTAGCAATGATTAAAGATTATCAAAGAGATGTAATAAAAGATGATTTATTACATGTAGATTTTCAACATATTTCTATGGATGAAAAAATATCTGTTACTGTTCCTATACATCTAGAAGGTAGTGCTCCTGGTGTAAAAGAAGGTGGAGTATTACAGAAGTTAATGAGAGAACTTGAAATTGAAGCTTTTCCTGGAGATATTCCAGAAGAAATTGTTCTTGATATTAGTGAACTAACTATGGGAGATTCATTACAAGTAAGTGATTTAGAAGATGATGAAGATATTGATATTTTAAGTCCTTATGATAATGTAATAGTTACTGTAGTTACTCCTAGTGAAGAAATTACTGAAGAAGATGAAGAAGAATTAGAAGAAGAATTCATTGAGCCAGAAGTTATTGGTGAAGAAGATGAAGAGGAAGAAATTATGGAAGATGAAGAAGTTGAAAGGGAAGAAGAGTAATCAAATATCTAAAGCGTAATCCGTTTTTGGATTACGCTTTAAATATTATCCCCAGGAGGAATAAGGATGAAAGCGATAGTTGGTTTAGGTAATCCAGGGGAAAAATATTCTAAAACAAGACATAATATAGGTTTTAGAGTTGTACATGAACTTTCTAAAGACCTTTCAATAAAGGCAGACCAATTAAAATGCCATTCATTAATAGGTACAGGTTTTATTGAAGATGAAAAAATAATTTTAGCTCAACCACTTACTTATATGAATAATAGTGGTAAGGCTGTAAAAGCTATTTTAAATCATTTTAATATTTCTGAAAAAGATTTAATAGTTATTTATGATGATTTAGATTTAGAACCTGGAAAGCTAAGAATCAAAAAGAATGGTAGTAGTGGTGGTCATAATGGAATAAAATCTATTATTAATAGTCTTGGAACTCGTGATTTTACGAGGATTAGAATAGGAATTGGTAGACCCCCTGAAAAAGTAAAAGTTGTTGATTATGTTCTTGGTTATTTTACTGAAAAAGAAGAAGAGCTTATTCAAGAAAAAATTGATGATGCAATAAAAGCTATAAAATTAATAGAAAAAAATTCTGTTGAAATGGCAATGAATAAATACAACTAATTTAAGCCCGTGCTTTAAAATGTAGGGGCTGTTTTGTCATTTATAATAAAGTTGATATTTTTTTAAATTTTTGAATTGGAACAGGAGTCATTTAAAATGAAATTAAATGAATTGTTATTAAAATTAGAAAAAACTCAAAATATAATTAAAGATTATAAATCAAAAAAAGATGTTAGTATTTATGGTTTAAATAATTCTCGTTTTTCTTTTTTTATTGCTAATATAGCTAATAAATTAAATGAAAAAAAGGCTATTATCACCTATGATATGAGTAGAGCTAATAACATTTATGAAGATTTACTTAGATTAATTTCCGAAAAAGATTTAGCTTTATTTCCTCAAATAGAGGTATTACCTCATGAGCAGTTAATGACTGATTATTCAGTGACAATAGAACGATTGCAAGTTTTAGAAAAGATACTTTTTTCTGAAAGAAATGAAATAATAATTATTCCAGTAAATGCCCTTATAAGAAAACTGATTCCTGCTCAAATTTTTAAAAAATATTCATTAAATTTAAAAATTAGTGAAGAAATAGAACGCGAATTTATTATAGACCGTCTTAACACTTTAGGATATAAGAGAGTTGATATGATAGAAGATCCACGCCAATTTAGTGTTAGAGGAGGAATTATTGATCTTTTTTCATTAACTAATACTAAACCTTATAGAATAGAATTTTTTGGTGATGAAATAGATTCAATAAGAGAGTTTAACCTTGATACTCAAAGATCTGCTAAAAATTATGATGAAATTGTTATACCTCCTGCTAGAGAAAATTTCATTTTACCAGATTCAGTTGAAGCCAAAGTGCCTATAATAAAAAAGAATTTTGAATCAGGAATAAAGAGATTAAAAAATATAGGTAAAGAGAATGAAGCGAATTACTTAAGAGAAAAGGGAGAAGAATCAATAGAAAAATTAAAAGAATTAAATTATTTTCCTGGCTATGAACAATTTTTACCCTATTTTTATAATAATTTAAATTCACTTTTAGATTATTTTCCTAAAAAACATAGTATAATCATTGATAATCCAGAAAGAGTTTGGGATAGAATAGAAAATCAGGTAAGAGAATTAGATGAAACTCAGGCAACTCTTTTAGAACAGGGTAGTATTTTACCTTCTTATTCAAAAAATTTTTTAAGAAGTGAAGAACTAAAAGAAGAAATAAATAATTCTAAGGCACTATATTTTTCTTCTGAATTTGCAAGTAATCCTTTTAGTGAAAATTATGAAAAATATTCTTTTAAAAGCAAAGGAGTTGAGCCATTTCATGGTCAATTAGAAATGTTTGCAGCTCGTTTAAAAGAATTATTAGATAATAATTATAAAATTGCAGTAACACTTAATTCTACTAAAAAGGCGAAAAGAATAAAAGAATTTTTAGAAGATAAAGAAATAGCAGTATTTCATTCTAAAGATAAAAAAATAAAAGATAATATTATTTCTGTAATTGAAGAAAGTTTTTCAGAAGGTTTTTTAATTGAAGATTTAAAATTTGCTCTTTATACAGAAAAAGAAGTTATGGGAAAACCACAAAAGAAAAAAAGAAAGTTAGCTGATTTAGAAGAGGGAGTAGAGATTTCTTCTATTAATGAATTGACTCCTGGTGATTATGTTGTACATGAAAATCATGGTATAGGCAAATATTTAGGAGTTGATACTCTAGAAATACAGAATCAGCATCAGGATTATTTGGTTTTACAATATGCAAATGATGATAAATTATATGTACCAACAGATAAAGTTAATTTAGTACAAAAATACATTGGTGCTGATCATAAAGAACCTAAATTATATAAATTAGGTGGGAATGAATGGAAAAAGGTAAAGCAAAAAGTTAAAAATTCAGTTAAAGAAATGGCCATAGGTCTTTTAGAATTATATGCAGAAAGAGAAACAGTAGATGGTTATGCCTTTTCTGAAGATACAGTCTGGCAAAAAGAATTTGAAGATGCTTTTCCTTATGAAGAAACTCCTGACCAAAAGAAAGCTATAGAAGATGTAAAGGAAGATATGGAAAGTTCAGTACCTATGGACCGTCTTCTTTGTGGTGATGTAGGCTATGGAAAAACTGAAGTAGCAATCAGGGCTGCTTTTAAGGCGGCTATGGATGAAAAACAAACTGCCGTTTTGGTACCGACTACTATTTTAGCTCAACAACATTTTAATACTTTTGTTGAGAGAATAGGAAAATTTCCAATAACTGTTGATATGTTGAGTAGATTCAAAACTAAAAAAGAGCAAAAAGAGACTTTAAAAAAGCTGAGACGCGGAGAAATAGATATAATAATTGGAACTCATCGTTTGCTTTCAGATGATATTAGATATAATGATTTAGGTCTTTTAATAGTTGATGAAGAACAAAGATTTGGAGTAAGTCATAAAGAAACTATTAAAGATCTAAAAACTAATGTAGATGTTTTAACTTTAACAGCAACTCCAATTCCTAGAACTTTACATATGGCTTTGGTTGGAGTTAGGGATATGAGTGTTATCGAAACTCCTCCTGAAAATAGATATCCAATTAGAACTTATATTAGAGAATTTAATAAAGAACTTGTAAAAGAAACAATAAGAAGAGAGATTGGTAGAGGTGGGCAAGTTTATTTTGTTCATAATAGAGTAAAAGATATTGATAAAAAGGCAGATATGATCAGAAAATTATTGCCCGATGCTAAGGTAGCAGTTGCCCATGGCCAAATGAATGAAAATAAATTAGAAAAATTAATGATAGATTTTTATGAACAAAAATTTGATGTACTTGTTTGTACTACTATCATAGAGACTGGACTTGATATTCCTAATGTAAATACAATAATAATTAATAGAGCAGAAAATATGGGTTTAGCCCAACTTTATCAGTTGCGAGGTAGAGTTGGACGGTCTAATAGAGTAGCATATGCTTATTTATTATATGAAAAAGATAGAATCTTATCTGAAGTTGCTGAAAAAAGATTGCGAGCAATACAGGAATTTACAAATTTAGGATCAGGTTTTAAAATTGCTATGCGTGATTTGGAAATAAGAGGAGCAGGTAATTTACTTGGGGCAGAACAACATGGCCATATTGCTTCTATTGGTTTTTCTCTTTATACAAAATTATTAGAAAATGCTGTTGAAGAATTAAAAGGAAAAGATGAAGAAGAAATTAGAGAAGTAGAAATTGATTTAAATGAAGATGCTTATATTCCTGATGATTATATCTCAGATTCTAAACAAAAGATAGCAATTTATAAAAAAATAATGAAGGTTGAAGATGAAAAGTATATTTTAGATATAATAGATGAATTAATTGATAGATTTGGTGACCCTCCTCAAGTAGTAATGAATTTAATAGAGATTACTAGAATTAAGATTAAGGCGCGAAAATTAGGAATAGAAAAAATAGTTAAAAAAGATAATACATTAATTAATTGTTATTTTCAAAACAAAGATAAATTAACTGGAGAGGCTGTAATGGAAATTATAGAAAAATATCCAAAAAAATTAAAGATAAAATCAGCTAAAAAGCCAGTAATAGGAATTAAAATTAAAGAAAAAGATAATTATATAAATTTAACAAAAAATATATTGGATGATTTAATAGATTTATTGTATAATGGTTAGTAAAGAAAATAGAAAGCTTCTTTCAGTATAATTTTAACATAGATGGGAAACCTAGCTAATAGACAACTTCCAAAATTTAATTTATATATTATTTTTTGGAAGTAGTTAATCTATCAGGAGGTGAACCATCGCTTGAAAGCAACAGGTATTGTACGTAGGATTGATGATTTAGGTAGAGTAGTTATTCCAAAAGAGATACGAAGGACAATGAGAATTAGAGAAGGAGAGCCATTAGAGATTTTTGTAGATAGAGAAGGAGAGGTTATATTAAAAAAATATTCTCCTATTGGAGAATTAAGTGATTTTGCACAAAAATATGCTGATGCTCTTGCCAGTGAAAGTGGTCAAGCTGCTTTTATACTTGATAGAGATGTAATAATTGCTGTTGCTGGAGTTTCTCGCAAAATATTTTTGGATCAAGAAATTAGTGATAAAGCGGAAGCTGTCATGAAAAATAGAAGGGCAGAAATTGTGGAAGGAAAGGGTATAGATTCCTTTTGTAAGAATGGTCCGAAAGATTTAGAAGATTATGACCTATCTGATACAGTTCTTTCTCCAATAATTGTTGAAGGAGATCCTATTGGAGTAGTTGTAATTAGTAATAAAACTAAAGATAAAAAAATAGGAGATTTGGAACTTAAGTTAGCAAATACGGCTTCTTCCTTTTTGGCTAGACATTTAGAGCAATAAACAAATAAAAATAACACTGGGTAAAAAGTATTTTCTTTTTGCCCTGTGTCTATATTTAGTATTAAATTTATAGATAATGATGTCTTATATTTGTTAGATAGGAAGGATGTACTTTATGGAGGAAAGACAAAACAATAACTTTATAAAAGGAGCTGCTATTTTAAGTGTAGCTGGTTTAACTTCTAAAGTTATTGGTTTAGTATATAGAATTATTTTGCCAAGGCTTATAGGAGCTGAAGGTATAGGTCTTTATGAAATGGCTTATCCAATTTATACAACATTATTAGTAGTTTCTCGTTCAGGAATTCCTGTTTCTTTAGCAAAATTGATTTCTGATCGTTTAGTTAGAGATATGAAAAAGAGTGCTTTTAAAATATTTAGAGTAGGACGAGCTATGAGTATTGTAGCTGGTTTGTTTTTCTCTATTATGATGATGGTTTTGGCTCATCCTATTTCCAAAATGCTTAATGAAAAAGCCTTTTATCCCATAATAGCTATTGCGCCAGCAATTTTCTTTGTGTCACTTTTAGCTAATTATAGAGGTTTTTTTCAAGGTTTTCAAACAATGGTTCCAACAGCAGTTTCACAGGTTATAGAACAAATAGTAAGAATGTTAACTATGATATTTTTAGTACTTTTTTTAGTAAAAAGAGGTTATTCCAGTGGAATAACAGCTGCTGGAGCTACTTTTGGAGCAGTGACTGGCTCCATAGCTGGTTTGTTAGTGTTATTATATATTTATCATAAAAAACAATCAAAATTATGGAATTCTATAGAAAGAGATAAAATTGAAAATATAGAGTACTTTGATATTGGTAGAAATATAGTTAACCTTGCTTTACCTATTACTTTAGGTGCTTTAGTCTTGCCAGCGATGAAATTAGTTGATGCTTTAATAGTTCCAAATCGCTTACAGGTTGCTGGTTTTAGTGAAAATGTTGCAACTGAGTTGTTTGGCCATCTTTCCGGTATGGCAATAGTTTTAGTGAATTTTCCTACTATAATTACTATTTCTTTAGCAGCTAGTTTAGTTCCAGCAATTTCTGAAGCATTTGCAATAAATCGAGATGATTTGATTGCTAGAAAAACGCAGACAGCTCTTAGATTAACTATACTTGTAGGATTACCGTCTAGTGTGGGATTGTTTTTGTTGGCTAAACCACTTACTACTGTTTTTTTTGGAGCTCCTGCAGCAGCAGTTCCTTTAAGGATAGTTTCCTGGAGTGTTATTTTTATAACTTTACAACAAACTTTATCAGCAATTTTGCAGGGAATTGGTAAAACTCAATTACCAGCTAGAAATTTATTTATTGGAAGTATTGGAAATGGAATTTTGAATTATACTCTAACTGCAATTCCTATTTTAGGTATTAGGGGAGCTGCCATTGGGACAGCTACAGGATTTGCAATTGCGGCAATTTTGAATTTAATGTCAGTTAAAAAATATACTAATTTTAATTTTAAATTTAAAACTTTAATTTATAAACCAATAATAGCTGCTACTATTATGGGGATTTTTGTTAAACTATCTTTTTCTTACTTTATTAATTTTTATAGATTATTTAATAAAGGATTTGCTTATACTTTAGGAACTTTGACAACTGTATTTATAGCAGCAATTATTTATTTTATAACTTTAATAGTTATAGATGAAATTAAATATAGTGATTTAGTTCTTATTCCAATATTTGGTAAAAAGATAGCTAGATTTTTATCTAAATTAGGCTTAGTAGGTGATAAATAATGTATTATGATGATTTGAGTGAAGAATTTATTAATTTAGTAAAAATTATGGAAAAACTAAGAGGTCCAGAAGGTTGTCCCTGGGATAAAAAACAAGATTATTTTTCTTTAAAAGAATATATTTTAGAGGAAGCATATGAAGTTGTAGGTGCTTTAGAAGAAAAAAACCTTTCAAATTTTAAAGAAGAATTAGGTGATTTGCTTTTACAGGTAGTTTTTGAATCTCAAATTGCCAGAGAAAAAAATGATTTTGATTTAAAAGATGTAATTGAAGGAATAAATGCTAAATTAATAAATAGACATCCTCATGTTTTTGACAATTTAAAACTAAATAATGCTAAAGAAGTAAAGAAAACATGGGATAAAATAAAAAATGAGGAAAAGAATAATAAGGAAAAAAGAAGTGAAATAGAAAATTATGATCAGTCACAATCTGCTTTAAATCAAGCTTATGAAATTCAAGCTAAGGCAAGAAAGCTCGGATTTGATTGGGATGATACAAAAGATGTTATTGCTAAAGTGGAGGAAGAGTTATTAGAAGTTAAAGAAGCAATTAAAAAAAATAATATAGAAGAAATAAAAGATGAAATTGGAGATATGTTATTTAGTATTGTTAATCTAGCTCGTTTTTTTGAAGTAAATCCAGAATTAGCTTTATTTTCCACGATTTTAAAATTTAAAAATAGATTTAAGTTTATGGAAAGAGAAGTAGAAAGAAATAATGAAAAGTTTTCAGAATTGAATTTAGAAACACTGGATAAATACTGGGAAAAGTCAAAATTAACTGAGGAGGAATAATGGATGAAAAAAATATCTACTATATTAATTATAGTATTAACTTTAACAACGATTATGAGTTCTAATATTATGGCAGTTAGCGATTTTGATGTTTCGGTAGATAAAGCAATTCTTATTGAGGCAGAAACAGGGGAAGTATTATTTGAAAAAAATGCAGATGAAGTAGTTCCTCCAGCTAGTATAACCAAAATAATGACTTTGTTATTGGCAATGGAAGCTATTGAAAATGGTGAATTAAATCTAGATGATGAAGTGAATATAAGCAAAAGAGCTGAATCGATGGGCGGATCGCAAATATATTTGCCAGATGGAGTTACTTTAAAATTAGAAGAATTATTAAAAGCAGTAGCTATGGCATCTGCAAATGATGCTAGTGTTGCTGTTGCTGAAGCGGTTGGTGGAAGTTATGGAAATTTCATTCATATGATGAATCAAAAAGCAAAAGAATTAGAAATGGAAAATACTAAATTTGTGAATTCAACTGGTTTACCTGCTGAAAATCATTATAGTACAGCTAGAGATATTTCAATAATGGCTAGAGAATTAGTTAAGCATGAAAAAGTTTTAGATTGGTCATCTAATTGGCTTGAATATATCGAATTACCTAAAAGAAAAGCAATGGTTGTTAATACAAATAAGTTAATTAAAAAATATGATGGTTTAGATGGTTTAAAAACAGGTCATACCCAAGAAGCAGGTTTTTGTTTAGCAGGTACAGCGAAAAATAATGAAATGAGATTAATATCAATTGTTTTAGACGCTGATACAGATCAAGAAAGAGAAAGGGTAACTACTAATTTATTAGATTATGGTTTTAATAATTTTA
>JBNJDL010000085.1:0-8972 GCA_051744825.1 Bacillota bacterium
GAATATAATGAATTTCCTCAAATAGAAAATGGAATTGGTCTAACTAGATTATTATGGCAAGAATTAAAAGATATAGAAGAAAAAATTCCTAATAAAATTGAAAATAATGCATTTTCAATTGTGACAGGAGTATTAGGTAAAAAAGTACTTAAACCTGTTATTAATAGATTTAAAGAAATTGAAGGTTTATCTATAGAGTTGTTAGTAGTGGAAAATAATTTCTTTGGAAAAAGCGTTACTGTTAGCGGATTGTTAACAGCTCAGGATATGTATAAAAGCATTGAAAAAAATGCAAAATATGATAATATTATAATTCCTGAGCACAGTTTAAATGATAAAAATTACTTTTTAGATGGAAAAAGTTATTCAGAATTTAAAAATAGTTTTAAAAAGAAAAATATTTATAAAGCCAAAAATTTAAAGGAAATATTGGAGGTGTTTTAGGATGTCAGATTCAGTAGTAGCTATAGTAGGAAGACCTAATGTAGGCAAATCTACATTATTTAATAGATTTACAGGTCAAAGAAAAGCAATTGTAGAAGGTAAACCAAATGTTACTCGTGATAGAATATATGGTGAGGTTAATTGGCTTGATCAATCTTTCATTTTAATTGATACAGGTGGAATTGAAGTCAATGAAGAAGATTTGTTAAAACAAAAAACAAAAAAACAAGCTGAAATTGCAATGGAAGAAGCTGAAGTTATTTTATTTGTAGTTGATGGGAGAGATGGAATAACTTCATTAGATGAAGAAATAGCAAATATTTTGAGAAAAACTAATAAAGAGGTTATTTTAGTAGCGAATAAAGTTGAAGATTATTCTAAGGCTCAAGAATTAATTTGGGAATTTTATTCTCTAGGTTTAGGTGAGGCAATAACAATTTCTGCTGAACATGGTAAGAATACAGGAGACTTACTTGATAATATTGTTGAAAAATTACCTGAAAGTAAAAATGAAAAAGATGATGATTCCACTTTAGATATAGCTGTTGTAGGTAAGCCAAATGTAGGAAAGTCATCATTAGTAAATTATATTTTAGGACAAGATAGAGTTATAGTTAGTGATATTCCTGGTACTACAAGAGATGCAATAGACACTTTAGTTGAAATTGGAAATTTAAAATATAAATTAATTGATACTGCAGGATTAAGAAAAAAAGCTAGAGTAAAAGAATCAGTAGAATATTATAGTAATTTACGTTCAATTAAAGCAATTGAAAGATCAGACGCTGTCTTAATGATGATTGATGCTCTTTCTGGAGTTACAGAGCAAGATAAAAAAATTGCAGGGTATGCTCATGATCATGGTAAGCCAATTGTCATTGCTGTTAATAAATGGGATTTAGTTGAAAAAGATAATAAAACCATGGAGCATTATATGGATGATGTATATTATGAAATGAAATTTTTAAATTATGCACCTATTACGTTTATATCTGCTTTAAAAGGAACTAGAGTTAATGAAGCTTTAGAATTGTTAGAATATGTAATTGATCAGAGTTCCAAAAGAGTTAAAACTGGTGTGTTAAATGAAGTAATTCAAGATGCTGTTCAACTGCGTCAGCCACCAAGTAAAAAAGGGAAAAGTATAAAAATATATTATACCACTCAAACAGGTGTTAAACCTCCTGTTTTTAATTTGTTTGTTAATGATCCAGAGTTATTACATTTTGCATATGAAAGATATTTAAAAAATGCTATAAGAGAAGCTTTTGGTTTCTTAGGAAGTCCAATAATTTTTAAAGTAAAAAAGAGAAGTTAAGGAGGAAATATTTAAAGATGAAAATTGCTTTATTAATTTTCTTTAGTTATATTATTGGTTCAATTCCTACTGCATATCTTTTAACCAAAAAATTGAGTGGTAGAGATTTACGAGAATATGGCAGTGGAAATGTTGGAGCAACAAATGCTGCAAGATTATTAGGTGTAAAAATGGGTTTTTTAGTTGCTGTAGTTGATATATTAAAAGGTTTTTTTACAATATTAATTGCTCAACTAATATTAACACAAGGTACTTCAATAATATATATTTTTATTATTGGAATAGCTGTAATTTTAGGACATAATTTTTCTATTTTTCTTAATTTTTCAGGGGGAAAAGGAGTTGCTACAACTCTAGGGGTTGTAATGAAAATTTTACCGCTTAGTTTTTTAATATTTATTATTGTGTGGATACTTATTACTATAATTACTCGTTATGTTTCTCTTGCTTCTATTTTTGCAGCAATTTCATTAATTATATCTAGTTATTTTTTAAAAGAAAATATATATTATTTTTATTATATGATAATTATGACTTCAAGTATTATTTTAACTCATAGAGAAAATCTAAAAAGATTAATAAATGGAGAAGAAAATAGAATGAAATGGCCTCCTAATAAAAATAGAGGTGATAAAAATGCTAAAAAATAATAAAATAACAATTATTGGTGGTGGTAGTTGGGGAACTGCCATTGCTTATTTATTAGCAAATAATAATTTTAACATAAAATTATATGTTAGAGATAAAGAATTAAAAAATAATATTAATCAACAACATATTAATAATTCATATTTCTCTGAAAAAAAATTACCTGAGAATATAATAGCAACAACTGATTTAGAAAATTCAATAAAGAATTCTAAAACTATAATTCTTTCTGTTCCTACAGATGCTACTAGACAAATAATGAAATCAATTAAAGAATATTTAAAAGATGATCAAATTATTATTTCCACTGCCAAAGGTATTGAAGAAAATAGCTATCTTAGAAATTCTGAAATTATTAAAAAAATGTGTACAAATAAAGTTGCCGTCTTATCAGGACCTACTCATGCTGAAGAAGTAATTCATGATTTACCCTCTGCAGCAGTTATAGCTGCTAAAGAGAGACGAGTTGCTGAAAATGTACAAGATATGTTTATGTCTAAAACATTTAGAGTTTATACTAATCCTGATGTTGTTGGTGTTGAAATGGGAGGAGCAATTAAAAATATTATTGCTATTGCAGCTGGTATAGCAGATGGTTTAGGTTATGGAGATAATTCTTTAGCGGCTTTAATGACTAGAGGTTTAACAGAAATTAGTAGACTTGGAACTTATTTTGATAGTAAATTATTAACATTTGCAGGTTTATCAGGTATGGGTGATTTAGTTGTTACATGTACCAGTAAACATAGTCGAAATCGTAGATTTGGATATAACATTGGTAAAGGAATGAATTTTTCAGATGCTTTAAATAAAGTCGGTCAGTCAGTAGAGGGAATAAAAACTACAAAAGCTGTTAAAAAATGGATGGAAGAAGAAAATTTTAATTTTGATTTACCGATTACAAATGAAATTTATAAAGTATTATTTGAAAATAAAAATCCATTAAAAGCTGTTGATGATTTAATGCTTCGAGGACCTAAACATGAGATGGAAGAAGTTGTTGAAAATAAAGAATGGAAATAATAAAATTTTAGTCCCAGAAATGGGGCTTTTTTTTATGTAGAAATACAAACTGGTAATAATTTAATTTAAAATTCATATATATATATTGGTATTTATTTAGTAAATTTAAATTCATTTTAAAAAAAGAAGAAAGGAGGAAAAAATGACTGAATTTAATATATATAAAGATATTGCAGAGAGAACAAATGGTGATATTTATATAGGAGTCGTAGGTCCAGTTAGAACAGGAAAATCAACATTTATAAAACAATTTATGGATAAATTAGTTATGCCTATGCTAGAAGATAAATATATAAAAAAACGAACTAAAGATGAATTACCTCAAAGTTCAGGTGGTAAAATGATAATGACAACTGAGCCTAAATTTGTACCAGAAGAGGCAATTAAATTAACCTTTGATGATAATGCATCTTTTAAAGTAAGAATGATTGATTGTGTAGGTTATTCAGTTGATGGAGCTTTAGGTTATAAAGATGAAGATGGGATAAGAATGGTCTCTACTCCCTGGTTTAATAAGGAAATACCTTTTCAAAAAGCTGCTGAAATTGGAACAAAAAAAGTTATTGCTGAACATTCTACTATAGGTTTAGTTGTTACAACAGATGGGAGTTTTTCAGAAATACCTAGAGAAAATTTTGTAGATGCCGAAAAAAGAGTAATAAAAGAATTAGATGATATAGGAAAACCGTATATAATAGCTTTAAATTCTATTCATCCAGAAAACGAAAATACAATTAAATTATCTCAAAAATTAAGTGAAAAATATGATGTTCCAGTTATACCTATTGATTGTTTACATTTAAGTAATGATGATATCTATAAAATTTTGAAAAAAGTTTTATATGAATTTCCAATTAAAGAAATATATATTGATTTTCCAAGTTGGTTAGAATCTTTAGAAAAAAATCACTGGTTAAGAAATGAATACGAAGAATTAATAAAAAAATCAATAAATAGTGTAAATACAATTAGAGATGTTAATGCTTTTTTGGATAGGTTAGTAGAAAATGAAAATAGTAAAGAAGTACTATTGAGAAAAGTAGATCTTGGAGAAGGTTTAGCAAATGTTGAAATTAAATTAATTCAAAAATTATATTTTGACATAATAGAAGAGGTAAGTGGATTCAATATTACTAATCAAAAAGAATTAATGAAGTTAATAAGTGAATTGAGTGAAGCGAAAAAAGAATATGATCAAGTTGAAGAAGCTTTAAATGAAGTAAAAAAGACTGGATATGGTATTGTTAGGCCTACATTAAAAGATATGAGTTTTGATGAGCCAGAGTTAATCAAAAAAGGAAATCAGTCTGGTGTAAAGTTAAAAGCCTCAGCCCCTTCAATACACATGATTAGAGCAGATATACATACAGAAGTATCTCCAGTAGTAGGCACAGAAAAACAATCTGTTGAGCTTATTACATTTTTACAAGAAGATTTTGAAAACAATCCAGATTCAATTTGGGAAACTGATTTTTTAGGTCGTTCACTTCATAATATTGTACAGGAAGGAATTTCTCAGAAATTATTTAGAATGCCTGAATCTGCACAAGTTAAGATTAGAGATACAATAGAGAAAATTGTTAATGAGGGTAGTGGGGGATTGATTTGTATAATACTTTAATGTAAATGAATTTTTTATTAAAGCTTGAGGTAAAATAACCTTAAGCTTTTTTTATTTTTTTAAAAAATTAGCAGGAAAATGGCAATAGTTAGCGAAATATAAGTAATAGAAAGAAAGTATAAGGAGGTGAGAGTAATGACAAAGACTGAACTTATTGATGTAGTAGCAGAAAAGACTGGTTTAACTAAAAAGGATTGTGGAGAGGTTATTAATACTGCTCTTGAAACTGTAGAAGGTTATCTTGGTGAAGAGGCTAAAAAGACTGAAGATGATAGAGATAATGTACAGATTATAGGTTTTGGAACTTTTGAGGCTAAAGATCGTAGCTCCCGTAAGGGCCGCAATCCTCAAACTGGTGAAGAAATCACTATTCCTGCTAGAACAGTTCCAGTATTTAGAGCTGGTAAATCTTTCAAAGATACTGTAGATAATAAGTAATTTTTATAGCTTATACATAAATCCAGCTTATATAGTAATTAAGAATTTTAGATCACCTAATACATATATATGTATTAGGTGATTTTACTTTATGTAGTGATAAAATTAATAATTTGGAGGGTTTGAGATTATTTTCTAGAATAATATATATAGGTAAAAAAGCAATTATAATAAATTTTATATTATAGTTTGAGGTGATATTATTTGCGTAGTTTAATTATAAAAACAAAATTCATACCACCTTCTTCTCCAAAGTTAAGTTGGAAAAATAAAAAATTATGGAAAAAGTATAAAAAAGCTGTTAATTATCCTTTAACAGTAGTTAAGGCTGGACCTGGATATGGTAAAAGTACTACTATAGTTTCTTTTTTTAAAGAAAATTTTGAAAATAATTATTATTGGTATGGCATTGATGACTTGGATTCAGACCCTTCATTATTTTTTCTGAATTTTTTTCATGCTTTTAAATACAAAAATAAAAATATTGGAAATGAATCTATTAAATTATTAAATCAATCTGGAGATAAAGGAATGTCATTACATCAAGTTATTGATATATTTATAAATGAATTATTAAATAAATTAGAAGGAGAAAATTTTATAATTTTAGATGATTTTCATTTGGTTAATGATAAAAATCAAATTATTCAATCTCTTTCTTATTTTATTAAAAGAATACCTCCTAATTTACATTTAATCATTTCCACTAGAGAAAAAATTGATTTTTCACAATGGGCACGTTGGAGATTAAAAAAACAAGTATTATTAATTGAAGAGAATGAATTAACTTTAAATAAAAATGAAATTTTTAATTTTTTAAAAAATGAATATAATTTAATTTTATCAAATAAAGATATAGAAAATATTTATGAAGAAACTGAAGGCTGGATAATGGCAATAGATTTAATAGGAGAAAGAATTAATAATGGAACTGATATAGAAGAAATAATTGATAATGAAGCTAAGTCATTAAAATTATTATTTGAATATTTAGCTTTTGAAGTATTAGAAAATCAAAGTGAGGAGATAAAAGAATTTTTATTAAAAACTTCTTTATTAAAATATTTAAGAATAGATATTTGTAATAAATATTTAGATATAGACAACAGTCAAGAAATTATTAATAAACTCTTAAAGAAAAGATTGTTTATTTATTCTTTAGGAAATGGTCAATATAGATATCATCACTTATTTCATGAATTTTTGAGAAAGCAAGCTAAAGAAAAATTTAATTCTCAAAAATTACATAAAAAAGCTGCAAATATTTGTGAAAAAGAAGGAGAAAAAGGATTTGCTATATATCACAGTTTAGGAGCAAAAGATTATGAGAAATCTGCTAAATTGATTTTATCATCTGCAGATAAATTATTAGAATTAGGACGGCTTGATACTTTACAAGATGCTCTTAATCAACTACCAAAAGAAATATTTAATAGACATCCACTTTTATATGTATATCAAGGTGATATTTTTAGATTAAGAAGTAGATTTAATGAGGCATTAGATGCTTATAAATTTGCTGAAAGTTATTATAAAGATAAATGTGATAAATTTTCTCTTAGTTTAGTTTATCAAAAGATTGCTATGATTTATTTAGATACTGTACAACCATCTAAAGCAGATTATTATTTGAAAGAAGCGCTAAAGTTAAGGGAAAAAGAAAATTTATGGGATGAAAGAATTTTATTAAAATTAATGGCTGAAAATAAAGCTAATGAAGGTGATTTAGAAGAAGCTGAAAAATTATTTTTTCAAGCTAAAAATTTAAATGAAGAAAAAGAGGTGTCTAATAACAATTTTAATGCTCGAATAAAACTAAGAACAGGAAGGCTTGATGAAGGACAAGAGATATTAGAAAGTAAACTTGAAAATGAAAATAAAAATAAAAGAATACCTCGATCTCATAGAGAAACAATACTAATTTTATCTTTAATCCATAGTTTTAAGGGTAATGGTGAGCTAGCTAAAAAGTTAGCAAAACGTGGTACTTATTTAGGAGAAAAATTAAATTCACCATTTATTAAAGCTGTTTCATATATGAGACTAGGCCATGCTAAACAATTAATTAAATTAAATAATCCTGATTTATCTAGAAAAGCTTATGAAAAATCATTGGATATAATCAATACTTTTAATATTCCTAGAGGAAAAGCAGAACCTTTAATGGGCTTAGCTCTTTTAGAAGGATTTTATGGAGATACTCAATCTGGTTTAAATTATGGGAAAAAAGGTTTAAATATTTCTAAGAAAGCAGGAGATGAGTGGTTATCAGGAATATTAAATTTTAGTATTGGAATAAATTATTATTTTCAAAATGATTTTAAAAAAGCTGAAGAAATATTTTTAAATAATGTTTTAAGCTTTGAAAAATTAAATGATAACTTTTTAAAAATGATTAATAGGTTATGGCTGTCTCTTATTTATTTAAATAAGAATAAAGCAAATAAATTTCAAATAAATACAAAAAAATTATTTACAACTATGAGTAAAATGGATTTTGATTTCATTTTGTTTGGACCAACATTATTTACTGGCAATTCTCCCGAAAAATTTATACCACTATTACTAGAGTCGAAAAAAAATTCTATAAAAAGGGCTTATGTTCAAAAAAAATTAAAAGAATTAGATTTATCAGATTTAAAAAATCATCCTGGTTATAAATTAAAAATAAAAGGATTTGGTAATTTTAAGGTATGGAGAGGAAGAAATGAGATCAAAGATAAAGAGTGGGAAAGAGAAAAAGCTAGAGAATTATTGCTTTTATTTGTTATAAATATTGGTGAACTAATTCCTAAGGAAAAAATTTATTATTATTTATGGCCTGAAAAAAATAAAAAGAAAGCTTCAAGAAATTTTAAAGTTACACTTAATTCTTTAAAAAATACTCTTGAGCCAGATAGAGTAGCACGACAAAAGCCTTATTTTATAAACCGCAGAGCTTCAGCTTATGGATTTAATGAAAATTCAGCATATATTTATGATGTTGAAGAATTCAAAAACTTAATTGAAAAAGGTGAAAATGCAAAAAATGATAAAAATAAAATAGATTTATTTGAATCAGCTTTAAAAATTTATAAAGATGATTTTGCTACTGATAAATTATATTTAGATTGGATTAGAGAAGAAAGAGAAAATTTAAGAAATTTATATTTAAATACAGGAGATAAATTAATTGAGTTATATTATAATAAAAATGAATATGAAAAAGCAATTGAAGTGAGTGACAAAGTTTTAGAAGTTGATAATTGCTGGGAAAAAGCATATTTAATTAAAATGAAGAGTTACCACAAGTTAGATAGAAGATCTATGGCAATTAAAGTTTATGAAAGATGTAAAGTAACTCTTGATCGTGAACTTAATGTTAGGCCAATAAATGAAATTAATAAATATAATAAAAATGAATTGATATAAATTAAGAGTAATATAAATTAAGGGCAGTAATTTTACTGCCCTTGCTTTATGTTACTCTTAATTTATATC
>JBNJDL010000086.1:0-8970 GCA_051744825.1 Bacillota bacterium
AATTTCTGTTAACCCTGAAAACAAAAATGTTCTCCCTTGCCCTAATTGCGGGAAAGATGTTGAGTTTAAGCCCGCAGAATGGGCAAAACATATTTAGGAGGGAAAACTTTGGTTATATTTATTATTATATTATTTTTTATTATTCTTTTTTGGCAAATTGATAAAAGAAAATAATTTTATTAGAAGGTGATTTTATGAAAAATTTAATTAAATTTATTATTAGAATGGAAAGGGAAAATATCCCTGTTAATTTACAAAAGATTATGTTAAAATCTTATATAGACATTAACACAAATTAAGTAATAAACGAGGGGATACTATGCGTTTTAAGGATATTACTAAAAATATTTTGGGGGTTTCATATAATAATAGAAAAGGTATGAGGTATTTTCGGGCTTCTTATAAAAACAATGATGTATATAAAAGAAAAACATATCATTGCAAAAAACATGGTGTAAGAAATGCTTTTCAGAAAGCAATAAATTTCAGAAAAAAATTAGAAATGAATTATGGAAAACCTTATACTTATACTAAAAATAAAGATAAATTAAAAGTGAGGAATGTTTATGAAATTAAGCAAAATTATTTTTGGTTAATTGTGGTACATAAAGAAAAAAATAAATCATATAAAATAAAATTTAGTTTAGAAGATTTAGAAGAAGTACAAAAACATTATTGGTATCTTGATGTTAATGGAAATACGGCGGGAGAATCAATATCTACTTGGGATAATAACAAAGATAAATATATAAGTGAAATATTGTTCCCTGATAAAGATAAAAATGAAAAAATAAATCATAAAAATAGAAATACCAATGATTTTACTAGAAACAATATATTTATTGATGATGTAGTGCGTTATATGAACGCTCACACTTATGAGGAATCTAATACTGCTCCCCCTGGGGTATGTATAACTAAAAGTAAGGGATTGTATTGGAAAGCAGGATATTGGGCAGAAGGAAAACAAAAAATGCTCTCTGTTAAAAAATTTGGATATGAAAAAGCAAAACAAATGGCCATCCAAAAAAGAAAAGAATGGGAAAAAAAATTTGGGGGTGATTAATAATTGCAACTTATGGTAAATGCAACAAATGTAATCAACTATATTATACAGCTGCAAATAGAATAAATCAGGAGTGTGAAAAATGTAATGGCAAAGTTGAAGAAGTAAAATTTGATGAATATAAAAAAATAAAATTGGAGGGAAATAAATATGAGGAATATTAATTATTTTGATCAGTTAAAAGATTTAATAGATTGTCTTGAAACAGCTAATTATTGCGATAGAAAAGAAAAAAAAGAAAAATATAAAGAAGAATTAATTGAAAAAATTAAAAAAATATAATTAATGCAATGTGTTTGACAATAATTGTTGAAAGTGTTATAATTGAAAAAAAGGAAGGAATGTTTAATATGACTAAAGTAAAGTGTAGTAATTGTGAACAAATAAGTACAATTGAAGAAATCAATAAAATTTCTGAAAAAGAATTTGGTGTGTTTATACAATTATCAATTGAAAAAATTAAAAAAGGAAAAGCACTTTCATATATTTGTCCTGTATGTAAGACAAATGTATTAGCAATGGATTTTGAATTGCAAAAAGATGCTAATTGTGTTAAAGTATATAAATAAAAGGAGGTAATCTAATGAAAAAAGCAAAGGTTATCAATATGAATCACCCTGATAAAGATTTATATTTAGGTGATGTTGGTAAAGTGGTATTAGAAGAAAAAAATAAAGTGGTACTTGATTTTGAGAATGGGAGCTCTAACATAGTTTTCAATAAAAACGAAATTGAATTTATAAATAATATTGATGAAATTTTAGAAGAAGCTAAAGAAGAATTGAATAATATTGAGTTTGGTCATGTGAAAATTACTAAACAACATGGTGAAATTGTATTTATCGAAACTAAAGAAACTAAAAAAGTTAAATAAATTTAAAGTCTTATACTAGCCTGTTTAGGAGGGGTATTTTATTAAAGGTGTTATACCCCTTCTATTCTATTCATCTCCTCTAACGGGTCTTGTGTGTCTTTGAATAACTTTATATATTGTTTGTCTTAATGTGAGATTGTTTAACAGAAAAATATTTGTCAACGAGTATTTTTTTAATCATTGGCAACAATAAAAAATAATTTTTTAGAAGGGTGTAATTTATGAAAACTAATAAAATATTTACGTATGGCACTTTAATGCGTGGTGAATCTAATTTTAATTTTTGGAAAAAAAGTGGTGCTAATATTAAAGAAATAAAAAAAGGTATTTTCCTCAATGGCATAATGTATGATTTAGGAAAATATCCCGCTGTTCAAAAAGGGAATAATAATATTTATGGTGAAATATTTATTATTGATAATATTTCTGATTGTATTAAACGTATAGATTATTTAGAATCTAAATATAATCGAAAAATTTGTGAAATTATAGATGAAAATAATAATAAACAAAATTGTTGGGTTTATCTATATAAAAATAATTATTCTATAAAAAGATTTAGTGTAATCAAAAGTGGAAATTGGAGAAAACATATATTATCATGTTAACACAACAAAACTCATAAACGAGGTGATTATATGGAGGCTTATTATTGTAAAGGTTGTGAAAATGTATATTCTGAAAAAAAAATTAATGAAATGACTTATGATACAATATATTATGAATCAACAATAACAGAAATTGGTGATGTGGAACGAAGTAATTCGTTTTTTTGTCAAGCATGTGGCGAATGGAAAGAATATAAAACAAATAACAAAGGGGAAATAATTAAATTAACAAACAATAATGGACTTAGCAAAGTTAAAGTCTACAAAAGCAACAAATAGGTAAAAAGTACTATCAAAATAATTTGACAACAAATTATAAATTAACTATAATAAATATAAAACTAAAAACAAAGGAGGCGAATTAGTGAATGATAATGAAGAATTGTGTTTTAAATGTAGAAAAATAGTTAAAATTAAAATTAAAAAATATAAAAACAAAAAAGAATATTATTGTAAAGAATGTGGGCAATTATTAAAAATTATAGAATATCTTTAATGCAAAATACTTGACAAACATATGTTCGTGCTATAAAATATTATTAACAATTATTTAACAGGGAGGATAAAATATTGCCTAAAAAAAATGATCCTAAAAATCTAAAAAAAGCCGTTGATAAAATCACTACAAAAATCGAAGAAAATAATTATTGTGATATTACATTAAAAGTACATAATGGGAAAATAAAAAATGTAACTACCCAAATTAAAGAAAAACTATAAAAATTCTTAATTTAAAATTTAGTCTGTGTTTATAAATAGGCATAAATTGTCAACAAAACTTAATATCATCCCTACCTACCACAAAAAAGGCGGGATACCTTTTAAAGTATAGAGGTCTACTCTATTCACTTTAAGGTATTCCGTCTTTTTTTATTTTTTTAAATATGAAAGGAGTAATAAAATGTCAAATTTAAGCAGAAAAAAAATTATAAAAGTGATTGAAAAATTATTTGAATATGATGAACAAAATACTTTTACTGAAAACAGGAATAATTTTTTAGTAAATTTTCTTAAACCCCATATGGAAATAGAATTTGAATATTTAGATGAAAAAGAAAATGGAATTAAAAAAGAAGTGGGTATAATTGAAGAAATAGTTGAATATTATGAAGATAATGAACAAAGAGATTTTGTTAGGTGTTATGAAAAAAATGGAAATACTCTTTTTGATGTTCCTATTTTTGAAATTGATAAAAATATATTTAATCAAATTATTGAAGAATATTTATCAGAAAAAGAAAAAGAAAAAATATTATATCCTGAAAGAAGAATCAAAAGAAAATTTAAAGATATTAATATGAAATCAAGTTGTAATTTTGCTTTTGAAATCGAGGGTGCTTTTAATGAAAAGGGTATTGATAAAGAAATAGATGAATATGATTTAGAATTTAATTATGATAGTAGTGTTAATGTAGAAGAAGCAGAATATTGGGAGGAATATGAAGAAGAATTAGTATATAAAGGGTTTTTACCGAATGATGAAATGTTAGATAAAACATTTTCTATTATGAATTTATTAGATGAATATCAATTTATTCATAATAAAACTTGTGGTATTCATATTCATGTTAGTGAAAATTTAGATAACATAGAAGATAGTTGGAAAATACAAGACTTATATAAATTATCTCAATTATATACAAATATTGAAGAAATATTTTATTGTTTTGTACCTGAAAGTAGACATAATGACTATCATAGAGCTAATAAATTAAACGAAGAAAATGTAACATTTTTTAATGCTATTAAAAATTTACCACCACAGGTAATAGATGGTATGGATTATATGGATGAACAAACAATAGAAAGACAATTTGGGAATACTTGGTATCATTCTGTTAATTTTGACGACCATACAGATCAAAGAAGGCAAAATTCAAGATATGTTGGCTTTAATGCACATTCATATTTTTATCGAGGTTCTATTGAATTTAGACATTTTGATAGTAATTATAACCTTCTTCCCTGTTGGCTTGATTTATTGGATAAAATGGTATATACAATACAAAATAAATCTGCTTCTCAAATACATTTAGTTTGCAGAAAAATTAATGAATTAGAAAATTTAGAAGATAAAATAATTAATTTTTTAAATTTGATGGGTGTATCAAATATGACAATGGATATTTTGGCAAAAAGAACAGTTGAATTGCACCCTAATAAAATAGATGAAGAATTAATTAATCATTGTATTGAAGAAATATTAGAAAAAAGATATGCACAAGAATATAATCCTTTTTTAGAGTTTTTTGATGATGAAGAAGATAATGAAGAAAATAGTTGGGCTAGTACACTCGAAACAGATAGTACTTCGGACTCTAATTCTACAGTATCAGATTTTACATTTAATTATTAATTTTTAAAAGGAGTGATAAAATGTGTAGTATTTTTGGTACAAGTGAAAAATTTGATGAAAATAATTTATTACTAATTAGTTTAGGAATGGCAGGAGAAGAACGAGGAACAGATGCAACAGGAATAGCTTGGTTAGAAAATAATAATTTAAAATTAAAAAAAGATGATATTAAATCATCAGAATTTGATTGGGGAAATATTCCTTTTAATGCTGATTTTTATTTAGGACATACTCGAAAAACAACTCAAGGTGATGAAAAAGATAATTATAATAATCACCCTTTTGTGAATAAATATAATACCTTCACATTAGCTCATAATGGTGTTATTACTAATGATAAATCACTTAAAACAGCATGGGAACTTGATGAAACAGAAATTGAAACAGATTCTTATGTTATTGTACAAATGTTAGAAACAGTTAAATATATGCACAAAAAAGAAAAAATTGATATTGATGTTATTCAAGAAACGGTAGAATTATTACAGGGTTCATTTGCTTTAAGTATTTTAACACAAAATAAATTATTTTTACTTAGACACAATAAACCACTTTATATAGCACACAACAATAATAACCTTACTTATGCAAGCACTAAAAGAATGTTTGAGTTGGGAATTGATAACGATAAACCAATAAATTATTTTGGAACAATTATACAACAAACTGAAGAAGATTATATTTATGAATATGATATTAAAAATAATTGTTTTGTAAATTCAAAAGAATTTATTGTATATGAACAAATTCAAAATCAATACGATAATTATTCTAAATCTAAAAACAAAAATTATCCTAAAAAAGATTATGATTCTGTTCTTGAAGAAGAAGATTTTTTGTATAATTCAATTTCTTCAACTTCTTATAAAGCATTAGATTCTCAATATAAATTCCAATATAGAAAATGTGATGAATGTGGTTGGTATTATCGTAGAGATTATGGTGGATGTTTTGATGAAAAAAGCAAGAAATTTTTATGTAATGAATGTCAAATAGAAGATTCATTTTTTCAAACTGAAGAAAAGGGTGATAATAATGAAAATTAAATTTAATGATGGAGAAACTTTTGAAGGTATAGATAGTAAAGATATTATAAAAAAACTAAAACAATTTGATATGTCTAATCCTGAATCAATTAGTAGTTATTTGAATACAGCAGAAATGAGATATAAATTAATTAATATCAATTTAAATACTGATGATTGTAAGTCTTTTATAAAAAGTCTGAAAAAAAATCAAATAATAGAAATTAAGGAGTGGTAAATGTGTTATATAAATTTAAAAATGAAAAAGAATTATTTAAAAAAATTGCTCCCGAAATCAATAAATTAAAAGAAATATTTAAAAAGAATAATTTACAGGGTACAGTTGTTGAATTTAATATTATTGATAGTATTAATAATGAAATACTTTATTTGTCAAATGGAAATCAATTCAGACCTAAAAGATTAAAAAATAATTTTTTTCTTAAATTAATAAATTCATTAGAAAAAGAAACACAAGAAGAAATAAAAAAAATCATTTATCAAATAATAGATAAAATCAATAATTTTGAAAAAGAATATATGGAAAATATTGAATAAAAAAAGTTTGGAAAGGAAGTAAATAAATTGTCTATTAAAAAAATGAAAGTAACTCCAAAAGGTAAAAGAGATAATAAATTCAAAAAAGATATTGTTAAATATAATACTGAAATAAGTTGTGATCCAAAATGTTGTAATTGTAAAGGGCGAATTTTGTTTAAATACTTAAAAGCGGGTGTTGTAGTAAACTGTGTTTCTCATTATGAAAATTCAGGGTATATAAAAAAAATAAAACCTAAAATTAAAATATATAGGAGGTGAAAAAATGAAACTTGATGAAATGAAAGTTGTTGTTACTGAACATTGTAAAGAAAGAATTAAAGAAAGAGGAATATCTTTAGAAAAAATAATGTATTCTTTCCGAGATAAAGTTAAAAACTTAAGATATTATAATAATTTTGATAAAGATTTGTGTTATAGAGATAATGAATGTTCTGTATTTTTTACAATTGAAGATAAAACAATTGTATTAATTTCTGTTATTGATGAATATGCTGATATATTTAAAGAAACTGTTGTAATTTAGGAGGTAATTTATTAATGAATAAAAAAACAATTGCTAAAGAATACGATTTGCATGAAGTTGTAGCTAATGTTTTATATAAAAGGGGATATTATTCAGAAAATGATTTGAATAATTTCCTTAACCCCTCCCCTGGTAATTTAAATAATTATAAAAAGATACCTAATGCTAATAAAATTAAAGATAAGATTATGAACCATATAGAGTTTGGTAGTAAAATATATGTGTTTGGTGATTATGATGTTGATGGTGTGTGTTCTACTGCATTATTATCGGAAGTTTTAAAGAAAATGGGTGGTTATGTTGAAGGAAAAATTTCTGATAGATTTAAAGGTGGTTATTCGTTTTCTAAACAAGAAATAGATGAAATGAATGATGGTGATTTAATAATATCATTAGATTGCGGAATAAGTAGTCAAAACAATATTAAATATGCCCAAAAAAAAGGTATAGATTTTATTGTTATTGACCATCACGAACAAGATAAAAATGTAAATGTAGATTATATTGATTTAAAAGTTAATCAGGGTTATTATCCCTTTGCTGAACTTTCAGGTGCAGGTATAACATGGAAATTTTGTCAATATTTATTAGATTATAATCTATATGATATGTTGGATTTAGTTGCTTTATCAACTATAGCAGATATGGTTCCCCTTAAAAATGAAAATAGAATTATTACTAAAATGGGATTAGAAAAAATGAACAATCAACCTCAATTGGGATTGAAACAATTAATTTTAGAAAATGGTATTGATAAAGTTAATGTAGGTAATATAGCTTATAAAGTTGCCCCTTGTATTAATGCTCAAGGAAGATTGAAAAATAATCAAATTTCTTATGAATTATTAACTACTACTGATTATTCGAAATCATTATCAATATCTAGAAAATTATATGAAATTAATGAAAAAAGAAAAATGATTAGTGAAAAAGGATTACAAATTGCTCAAAAACAAGTAGAAAAAGATAATAATTTTATAGTTGTTCAGGGTGATTTTAAAGCAGGTGTGGTTGGTTTAATAGCAAGTGATATAAAAGAAAAATATAACAAGCCTGTGATAGTGTTTGGCGGTGGTGATGATGTGGTTAAAGGAAGTGGGCGATCTGTATCCCCTCTTCATCTTTATGATACCTTACAGGAACTTGATGATTTGTTTGAAAGATTAGGAGGACATAAAAAAGCGATTGGTTGTTCTATAAAAAAAGAAAATATATCTGAATTAAAAGAAAAATTAAATGAAATGACCCAAGACATAAAATATAAAAAACATTGGTATGATGTTGAATTACCTTTAAATAAAATTAATGAAAAATTAGTTAATGATTTAAATGTGTTTGAACCCTGTGGGATTGGAAATCCTCAACCAAGATTTTTATTTGAAAGTAAACCTCAAAATATAAAATTATCTAAAGATGATAAACATTTATTTTTTGATTTAGGTAAATATAGATGTGTTGCTTTTAATAAAGGGGATAAAGTCGATAAATTACAAAATAAATTTGTGGGTAGTCTTAATTTTAATGAATGGCGAGGTAAAAAAAATATTCAAATAAATATTAAAAATATATTATAGAGGTGGTAAAATGAATAAAAAATATAGAATAAATAAAAACATATATTTTAATCATAAAAAAGGGAAATTTCTTTCTGAAGAATCTATTGTTAACGCTTCATTTGATCTACCTAAAGGTTGCAAAGAAAAAACTTGTTTATATAATTGTAAAGGAATGATAGAAAATACTCGTCTTTGTGTGTCTAAAATGTTAGATAAAGATATATTAGTACCAGTAAGTATGGTTAAAAAATATGAGGGTGATAAATAATGGAAAAAATAAAAGCTAAAGAATATATTATTTGTAAATGTTGTGGAAATGTAATTGCTTATTACGATTTTTATACATTTAGTTCAAATAGTATATGGATAAAAGAATTAATTGAAAATGTTAATAATAAAGA
>JBNJDL010000087.1:0-8940 GCA_051744825.1 Bacillota bacterium
ATCCCAAAGTAAAACTTTTTCATCCATCCAAAAGTTAGTAGGGATACGATTATATTTATATTTCAAATTAACTCTCCTTTCTAATTTTATTAAGATTAAGAAAATTAATAATAAAATTAAACTACTAGTATTTCTTCTGTTCTATTTATTCCATAATACCAGGCTAAAAATTGATCTCTTGATATGACCCATTTTCCTCCAATTTTCCTACCAGGTAGTTCTCCATTTTCTAACATTAAATAAATTTTAGTACTACTATGAGGTAATAGTTCACATAAATCTTTAACTTCTAATGAAAATGGTAAGTTTTTTTGACTTTTAGTTATTAATGTTAACATGACCTTTTCCATTTTAATATTTAAAGTATCGTTAACACTATTTGTATTTGCAGTATTAAACAAAATTATCATCCTCCATTTAATTTTTAAAACAAATTTTCAATACTTTCATTAAATAAGTTTGCTATTTTAAATGCTAATTTTAAAGTTGGATTTCTCTTTCCGGTTTCAATATGTCCATAAAAAGCTCTAGTTATATTACATTTGTTTGCAACTTCTTCCTGTGTCCACCCCCTTTTTATTCTTTGCTCTTTCAGTTCTTTTCTCATACATTCTTCACCTCGGAATCCATTATATTCCAACAAATATAATTATAAAGATACAATATGTTTCTGTCAATAAGAAATATTTACACTATTGGTTTTTTTTCTTTACTTTTGATACATAATGTAGTATAATATTAATATGAGGAGTGAAATAATGGAAATTGGAAAAATAATAAAAAAATTAAGGAAAGAAAATAATATGACACAAGAAGATTTAGCAAAAAAGATTGGAATAACTCGTGGTGCTGTAGGTTTATATGAACGAGGTGAACGTAAAATAGATTATAAAACAATCAACAAACTTGCAGATATTTTTGGAGTTTCTTCTGACTATCTTTTAGGAAGAGTTGATAATGAAGAACCAGTTAAAACTATTTCTAATGCTATTTCAGATAATCCAGAACTTTATAAATTCTGGAAAGAATTAAGCCAAAGAAAAGATCTTCAACTTCTTTTTAAACAAACTAAAGACCTCAGTTCAAAAGATATAAAAACCATTATAAGAATAATAAAAGCCATCGAGGATGAAGAATTTGATGACTTATAGTTGAGAAATTGACTTGTAAAAAATTATCTTCAATATTAAAAACTGAGGTAAAAAAACATTTAGTTAGTTTAAGTCCAAATATCTTTGGCTTTGTTTATTTTTCTTCTAAAGGAACTTATCATATTCTCTTAAATAAAAATATATCTGAAAAGCAAAGAAAAAAAGTTTTAATTCATGAATATAAGCACCTATTAATTGATCTTTCTCCTGGTGCTTATATTATTGGCCTTGATTTGCAAAAACATAAGTTAGAAAAAGAAACTTGTTTCTGGACTAATAAAATTTTTAATATGTTTTATAATTAAATATATTTTTTTATTATATATTTACATTTTTTTCAATAATTGATTATAATTTAAATTATTGAATATTAATTACATTTATTTGGGAGGTGATAAAATTGAAATATTAATTGATTTTATAAAAATTGTTAAATTACTCAGTCAAATTAAAAGGAGATGAAAAAATGTATAATGATTTATCAGAAAGTAAATTAGAAGATCTTTTGATTTTTTGGCTGGATGAAAAGAAATTTGATATTTCTAACTCAACCTATTATAACTATAGTAAAATTATTCAAAATCACTTAATTCCTTCTCTAGGTAATATACAAATAAAAGATATTAGTGATAGTGATATAGAAGTTTATTTAATTGAAAAAGCAGAAAGAGGTTTTTCTAATAAAACAATCAAAACCCATTATCAAATTTTAAAACAGGTATTAGAAAAAGCAGTATCTTTAAAATTAATAAAATATAATCCAGGTAATTTTGTTAATCCTTCTAAAATAAAAAAATCAAAAAAATATTCACTAAGTAAAAAAGAAATCAATAAATTATTAGCTGTAGCTAAAGAATATGATGAATGGATCTATAATTTTATAGTTGTTACCTTATCTACTGGAATGCGCAGAAATGAAAGTTTAGGAATTACTTGGAATGACATCGATTTTGAAAATAAAACTATTCACCTTACACATAAGTTAAATTATATTTCTGGACAAGGAATAAGTTTAATAACTTTGTCTGATCACATTCAACGAAAAATATTTATTAACAAAAAAGTTGTAAATATTTTAAAACATATCAAAAACGAACAACTCACTTTAAAGTATTTACTAAAATCAAAATATCAAAATAAATATAATTTAGTTTTTTGCAAAGATCATGGTGATATTTATCATCCTGCAAGTGTAACTAGGAAATTTAATCAAATAGTAAGTATTGCTTCACTTAGTGATGAAATTTCGATTCATACCTTACGTAATACTTATACTACTCATTTATTTGAAAATAAAGTTAGTCCAAGAAATATTAAAGATCAATTAGGAATGAATATTTTTAACCGATCTTTTTTAACTGAATAAAAATTATAGAAAGGAGAAAATAATGGCTCATTATAGAAAAACTAAATCAGGTAAATGGGAAGTTGAAGTATATTTAGGAATTAATCCTTCTACTGGAAATCCTAAATATAAATCTAAACGTTTTAAAAGAAAGCGAGATGCAAAAAATTGGGCTAGAGAAAAAGAAAGAAATAGAGATATGGGGATGATAATTAATTCAGGTAACTATACTGTTGAAACATATTTAACAGAGTGGATAGAGGAACATAAAGATAATGTTAGTCCAACTACTTATGATGGATATAAGATGATTATAAATGTTCATCTTATTCCAGGGCTAGGCAAATTAAAATTAGATGAGTTAAAACCAATTCACATTAAATCATATTTTAATTATAAAAAGAAAAAAGGTAGGTCAGATGGTAAAAAAGGAGGATTATCACAAAAAACTTTATTACAACATTATAGAATTCTTTCAAAAGCATTAAAGGAAGCAGTTAAAATGGAATTATTAAAAAGAAATCCTGCAAACGCAGTTTCTTCACCAAAACCTAAGAAAAAAGTAGTTCAGGCAATGAATAAATTACAAGTTAATAATTTATTAAAAGTAGCAAAAAAAGAAAGTGAATGGACCTATAATTTGATTTATATGGCTGTAAAAACTGGAATGAGAAGAGGAGAGTTATTAGGTTTAAGATGGGAAGATGTGGACCTAAAAAACAAGCAGTTAAATATAAGAAATACTTTAGTAATTTCCGAAAATGGGCCTATTTTTAAAGAACCTAAAACTTCTAGTAGTATTAGACCTATAGAAATCACAGATGAAGAAGTATCATTATTTAAGTCAATTAAAAAAGACCAACAAAAGGAAAAAATATTTTTAGGTAAAAATTATTGTAAGGATTATAACTTAGTATTTAGTAAAGATAATGGTGAAAGATTTTATCCAGATACTGCATCAAGAAGATTTAAAAGAATAGCTAAAAAAGCTGGATTAGGAAAATTTCATTTACATTCTTTAAGACATACACATGCCACTTTTTTATTAAAAGCAGGAGTACATCCTAAAATAGTGCAGGAAAGGCTGGGGCACTCTTCAATTACTCAAACTTTAGATACCTATTCTCATGTTATACCTTCAATGCAAAAAGAAGCTATAAAAAAGCTATCTAAAGTAATTTAAATATAATATCGGGGATTTATCGGGGATTTATTATATATTATAATTTTAATAAAAAAAATCACTTCTTTCGAAGTGGGTTAATCATTTACATATCAAGTTTTGTAAATGGTGCCGAAGATGGGAGTCGAACCCATATGAGCGCAAGGCCCACCGGATTTTGAATCCGGCGCGTCTGCCAATTCCGCCACTTCGGCACTGTCAATTATATTATCATATTTTATGAAAAAAAGCAAGGGGATTACCCTTGCTTTTGAATAGAATAAATTAAGAAATCAACTGAGAACTTAATAATTCTTGTATAACTCTTTGAATAACTTCTGCTTCTGCAAATGACCTTATTTTATCCCATTCTCCTTCAAAAAGTCCTTTAGTAATAATTAAAGGTAAGCCTGTTTCAATAGAAATTGCTTCAGCTAATCTTTCTTTACTTAATTCCTCTAATTTATCCCACTCTGTGTTCATAAGAGCATTGATTTCATTATCTGTAAGTCCTTCTTTTTTAAGCTGATTATTTACTCCAGTAAGCACTTTATCATCTAAAAAGTTAATGTCTCCTTTTGCAAGTTTATCAACTTCTTCAGTAGATAAAATTCCATTAGTCAATTTACTTACTTCAGTTGTTAAATCTTTTTTTGTTACCATTCCATATGCTTTTAAATAAATTGCTTTTTCATTTTCAGTTATTATGAAGACTTTATCAGTTTTTAAAATTTCATCAAGTTTAACTAATCTGTTATTACGAGCAGTAATTGCGTCTTCTTCTATGGAAATTACTTTTCTTTCACCCTGTAAAAAATTTACAGAAATCTTATTGGAAACAGGATATATTTCAGTAATATAAGCTGTTTGTCCAGTAAATTTTTCTAAAGAAGCAATTAATTTTGCTGTTTCTGCTCTAGTAATAGAACGACTACCATTAAATTTATTTTCTGTATTAGTTGTTAAAAGATTTAATTTAGTTGCTATTTTAATGTGATTTTTGTAGTCATTATTATCTATATCATTATAAGGATTATAATTATCAAGTGTTATTATATTTTCTTCTTTTTTAATACCTAATGCTTTTATCACACTTACTACTGCTTCAGTTCTAGTTATGGCTTTTTCAGGTGCAAAAAGATTATCTTTGTAAGCTGAGATAATCTCTTTTTCTACTAAAGAATTAATTAAGTCAGCTTCTTTATAAGATTCTAAATCTGTAAATTTATTAGTTGAAGATGGTAATAAGTTTAATTCTTTGGCAAGTGCAATGGAAAAAGCCCCCCTAGTTGTAGCATAGTCAGGTCTGAATTTACCTTGGTCATTTGTTTCCATAATTTCTTTATTTAAAAGTGTCATAATATAATCTTGTGCCCAGTGATTTTTAATGTCTTCTGGAGTTTGAGCTTGAATTATCGGTGAATTAAAAACTGAAATTATAAGTAATATTAATAGTAAAATTTTAGACATATTTTTTAAAAACATAATATTCTCCTTCCTTGATTTATATATAATTACTTTATGTACAAATAATATCATAAATAGAAAATAATTACTACAATATAGCTGATGTAATTTATGGTAATAGTACTTAGAAGTTTAAAAATTTATTTAGCTCCTGTATATATTATTTCATTAAAAATATATTTACAGGAGCTTTAAATTTATTTTGAATTTTTAGCTTTAAAAGTATTACATTTTGTTTCATTTGGGTTTTTTGTCATACCCGTATTATCAAATATTGCAGATTCGGTTGCTGCTTCCATTTCATAGCCACCACCTGTTTTAATGTTTTGTGCTATTTCAATTTTATCTGCAGTACATACTTTGTTTTTATAATATAAACAATTTTCTACAGTACATTTTATTTCAGCCATAATCTCACCTCCTATAATTTATAATTCCATAAATTAAATTAGATATGTAATATAAATTTGCAAGTATTTTCTTTTTTATATATAATATTGTCTAAAGATATTGGGAGAGTGATAAAATGATAAACATCAATAAGTCCACAATAAAAAAATTAATTAAAATTAAAGGTATTGGAAAAAGTAAAGCAAAAAAAATAATTGAATATAGAAATAAAAATGGTTTTTTTAAAAAGAAAAGGGATATAAAAAATGTTAAAGGAATAGGAGATAAAATTTTTGATAAAATAAGAGATAAAATCGAGGTTGGAAAGATCGATAATAAAGTCAAGGTTGAATTTAGACCATCAGACTATAATCTTTATAATTTAAATGAAGCTCATCTCGTTGGAACAATTAATGATTGGGATCCAGGAGATAAAAGCTATTCTTTAAAGAAAAATGAAGATGGGCTTTGGGTAGGGGAATTTGATTTAAATGAAGGAGATGAATATAAAATTATGTATGATAGTTCATCCTGGGAAGAAGATAAATATATAGGAGATTTAGATTCACAAAATATAGTTGTTAAGAAATGAAGTGAATAAATTATGAAAGAAGTTAATTATTTAAAAAACTTTGAGAAAAAGAAAGTTAAAGCTACTTTAGAAAGGATGAAAGCTTTAGTAAAGTACTTGGATAATCCTCAAAAAGATTTAGATTTTATTCATATTGCAGGAACTAATGGAAAAGGTTCAACTGCAGCTATTTTAACTTCTATTTATAAACAAGCTGGATATAAAGTTGCAACTTTTACTTCTCCAGGAATAGTAAGTTTAAATGAAAGAATAAGAATTAATGATAAATATATAAGTGATAAAGAATTAGCTAAGTTAGTAAAAAAGGTAAAACCATATATAAAAAAAGTTTCTTTGCAATTAGAAAAACCAACTTTTTTTGAAATTATAACTTTAATAGCATTTTTGTATTTCAAAGAAAATGAGGTAGATTTAGTAATATTTGAAACTGGATTAGGTGGTCGTTTAGATGCTACTAACGTGGTAAATAGTTTAGTTTCAGTTATTACTAATGTTAGTTTAGATCATACTGAATATTTAGGTAATAGTATAGAAGAAATTACTAAAGAAAAGGCAGGGATAATTAAAGAAAATCAAAAAGTTATAACTGCTACTCAAAATAATAAGGTTTTAAAAATTATAAAAGAAAAGGCAAACGAAAAAAAATGTAAATTAATAAATATTCATGAAGAATTTTTTTGGCAAAAATATAACTCTAATTATAATTATCAAAGATTTAGAGTAGAAAGCCCAAAAAATAACTATAATATTCAATTATCTTTATTGGGAGAATATCAAATCATAAACACTCTAACAGCCTTAGGAGTGATAGAAAGTTTAGAAGAGGTTTTTCCGATAAAAAAACAAGAAGTTATTGATTCATTGAAAAAAGTAAATTGGCCTGGTCGGTTAGAGATTGTGAATGTTAATCCAGTTGTTATATTAGATGGTTCTCATAATCAAAAAGGAGCAAAAATATTAAAAAAAGAATTAAATAAATTTAAATATAGAAAATTAATTTTGCTTTTAAGTATTTTAGAAAATAAGGATATTAAAGGTATAATTAAAGAGCTAGTACCTGAAGCTGATAAACTTATTTTAACAAAAAATAGTAATAAAAAAGTAGCTGGCATAGAAAAATTAGAAAAATACACATCAAAATATCAAATAGATAAAATAAAATTAGAAGATTCTATTAATGCGGTAAATTTAGCTTTGAATATAAGTAAAAAAGAAGATCTAATACTAATTACAGGTTCTCTTTATACTGTCGCAGAACTAAGAAATTATTTAAATAAATTAAATATTTAAGGGAAAGAAAAATTCTATTTATTAATCTTCAATTAAAAATTTATTTTTAGGCATAAAATTATTCATTTCATAAATGTCAATATCAAAAAGATCGATAATATCAAACAATTTTTTTTCTGTTTTATTTGATATTGTATTTTTCCATTTTTTTAATAAATATTCTTTATTATAAGTATTATTATTTAAATTATTTTTGGTTTTTTCATCGCTATATTTTACTGTACTTGAAGGTTTTTTTAATTGTTGTAATAAAGCTTCTTTATCATTTAAATTTAATTTTTCGCTTAAAAAAGAAATTACTCTACTTGAATTCATCAACAATTCTTCATATGTTAAAAATATAAAGTTATTTTTCTTAGAATTTTGTACTTTTCTGATTAATTCTAGATTTTCCAAACACCATGAAATCACAAATTTTTCTAAAAGCGAAAATTTATTAAGATTTTTCTTAAGATATAATTGAAGATTTTTGTTAAGATGATTTTTGATAAAAAACTCATTATTTAAAAAATATGAATTATTAGGACTCCAATAAGAAGGATTTGAAGAATTTTTCCAAATTTTTTGTCTTGATAAACTAGCAGCTATAGGATGTCTTAATAAATAGATTGCATGAATATCAAATTCATTTGTAAACCAATTAATTAGATAATTTGATCGTAATAATCTAAATACAGAGCGATTAGTTATAAAATTATGATTTTTTTTATTGAAAATGTTTATATAACGACGACTATAAATTAATTTATCATTTACTGTTTTTGTTACATACTTTTTTAAAACGGTTTTTTCTTTATCAGTAAGATTTATGTAGTAAGGGCGGGGGGAAATGTTTTTATAATAATCATCTATATTTTTTAAAAACTCGATTTTATTTGGAGAAATAGGAAATTTTACTTTTGGATGATTTTTAATTATTTCTGCAAGCCAAGTGGATCCACTTCGAAAACTGGAAAATATAAATATATCTTTTTTATTTGTGTTGTTATGAAAATGTAACATTTTTAATATTTTTTTAAGATAATAAATTGTTTTATTCTTGATCATTAAATCCATCGTTTTCACCATCCATTTATTTAGTTAATAAATTTAATTTAAGTAAGAAATTTGCTATTTTTTTTCCTAACTTAGGAATTAAAATTAAATCATTATATTTAATTTCTTTTAGTAATAATAAAGATAAAAAATAAACTATTATTCCAATGAAAATTACAAGAAATGTATTTAAAGTTTCATTATAGTAGTTAAAGTGATATTTTGAAATAATTTTAATTATTTCAAAATTACTTAGTACAGTTATGGCCATTATTAAAACTGCAATTAAGGGTTTTATGATTAATTTTTTAAAATCAAAATTTATTTTAGCCCACTTTTTTACATAAAATATATTTAAAATGGAAGCAATTGCGAAACCAGTTACTGTACCTAATGCTGCTCCTCTAATACCAAATTGGGGTAATCCAGTTAATACATAATTTATAATTGCATTAAATATAGCTCCTATAAATAAATTTTTAGCTGGTATAGTTATTTTTCCAATACC
>JBNJDL010000088.1:0-8884 GCA_051744825.1 Bacillota bacterium
AAATATAACTTTCGCTTTTTTAGCTGTCATTTCTAACATTCTCTTTAAAAATATATTTTTACTATGGTCATAATCTACACAAATATAAATACTATCATCGTTCAAATCATTATAAATTTGTCTCAATAAATAGCCAAAACCACTTCCAGGCTCCAAAATAATTTTACTTTCTAAATCTTCTTTTTTTATTTCACTCTGTAACCAGTCTAATCCTTCAAAAGATTTATCTAAAAATTTTTGATCAGTGTCTTTAATATAATTTTCTATATGTTCTTCAGTTAGAGCTTCTTTTTCATTTTCATAATCAATATTATAAATTATTCCATCTCTTATATCCAAAATATTTCCACAATCACAATTTAAACTTCCTTCTAAAACCTGATTATTTTTCACGTCTTCTGCTGATAATTTAAACTGCTCACCACATTTTGGGCAAGAAAATAATGATAATACAGAAAGGTCTACACCAAAAGTATTAATAGTGATTTCTTTTTTGCTTTTCAATTCAGCCAGAGTATCTTCTATTCTCTTATTAGATTTTTGAAGTTCATTAATTTCATTTTCTAATACCTTTATTTTATTTTTATATAAACTTTGATAATAATTGTTTTTTTGATATGCAGTTAATTTACCTATTCTTTTGAAATTAAAGATGTTTTTTATTTCTTTTAAGGAAAAATTCATCTTTTTAAGTTTAATAACTTCTTTAATTTGTGACTCACATTCCTGATCAAAATTATAATGACCTCCTCTTTTTTTAGGAGTAATCAAATTAAGATCCATGTAATACCTGACAGTATCATTACTAAGGTTATACTTATTGGCAAATTTGCTTATTTTCATAAAATCATTCCTTTTAATTAAAATAACCCTCTACTACAGTAAGTAGAGGGCCAGTTAAGTACTTAATTAGAAGTGATAAGAAACTCCGATCAAAGGTAATACTTCTGGTGTTACATTATCAAAAGAATCATCAAAATTTATTCTTGCACCAATTGACCCTGAAACTGTCCAAAAACCACCAGTTTCAGTATTTAATGCAAATGGGTAATCTATACCTATATTTGCATATGGTTTAATAAGTTCAGTAGTTCCCCAACTCCAATAAGGATTAATTTCACCTTGCTTAATACCAGCTTCCATATAGCGCTTATCAGTATATCCAACACCTAAGTTAATACCTTTATAACCAGCTATAGCTCCATTTTCATAATTAGCCCAGCCAACTGCTGGAAAATCGATACCAACTACCATTTCACGATTTTCTAAATTAAAATCGAAAAAGTCACTTTCTGCAGCAATAGTACTTCCACTAAAAACTAACATTAAAGACATAAAAACTGTTAAAATCATATATTTCTTCATTTTTTACCCCTCCTTAATTTTATAATTAAAGATAAAGGAGGAAAAAACCTTTTTATTAAAAATATAATATTATTTTGCTTACATTTTACTAATTTATCTTCTCAATCAATTCTTTTTCTCCATCTACAATTTTAAATAAGAAAGCTCCTTTAGAATCTGGTACTCCCTCTTTCATAGTCCAGCTTAATTGTATACCTTCAAAGTCTTCGATATTACGTAAATAATCTCTGATCATTTTTCTTTCTTCAGCTAACTTTTCAGAATCAGCAGTTATATTTTGAGATTCAATAGCTTCTTTTATCATATAAACTGCATCATAATAATTTGTAGCAAGTGAGCCTGGAGATTTACCATTATGCTCTTCTTTATAAGCTTCTTTAAAATCTTTCCATCTTTGACTATCATTATTTGGGTTAATATAATTATAGACAGAAATTCCATTTATAGCATCTCCACCAACTGTATAAAGTGGAGTATCATCTGCACTACTAAAAACTAAGATATTTTCTTTATCTTCCCAACCTCTATCAACTAGCTGTTTTATAATTTTTGCTGCTTTATCAGAATTAGTTGTTAATAAAATACCATCTGGATTTTCAGAAAGGGCCTTTACCACTAAAGAGTCATAGGTAACATTGTTTTTAGGAACTTCAATATTTTCCACTTCCACCCCTTTATTTTCTAAACCTATTTGATGAGCATCAGCCATACCTGGCCATGCAGCCCATTTTTCTACAAATTGAACTACTTTTTTCATTTCTGAATTTCTTTCAGCCCATGCTTCTGTAATAGGTGGCAATTTTTCATCTGTAGGTGGATACCAGGACAAAGACCAGGGAAAATATTCAACAGCATATTCATAACTAGTAGAAGCTGTCATAGAAAAAAGTTCATTTCTTTTTGCCAATGGAACCGCACTCATAATTACAGATTCTGAAACAGGTCCTAAAACAACTAAAGCATCATCAACAACTTTACTCATCTGTTGTACACCTTTATCTGATGCTGCTCCTGTATCTCTAACAACTATTTCTACATCCTTACCTCTTATTCCACCATTTTCATTAATTTCTTGAGCTGCATATTTTGCACTCCAGCTCATATATTCACCAATACTGGCAATAGGTCCAGTAACACTATTAATAAAATCAATCTCCCATTTATCAACTGCAACTTCATCTTCTGCTAAAACTCCCCCATTAGCTAACAATGTAAACATCATCATCAAAATAAATGAAATTAAAATCTTTTTCATATTTTTCATCCCCTTAATTAAATTTATAAACTAACTTTAATTCAAAACTTTATTTTTTAATTTCCAGATCATTTTCCTGGTTATTATACCTTCTGGATTAATTAAAATAACTGCCACTAATAAAACTCCATAAATTAATATTTTCCATGAAGACACTGCACTTGGAAGAAAAACAGGAACACCTCCTAAAAGAATCGCAGCTGGTATAACTCCCCACATAGTAGTATAACCGCCAATAAATAAAATTGTCATCAAAGTTCCAACCAAATGAAAAGAAAAGAAATCAGGAAACAAACTACCAGTAAAATATGCATATAAAACACCAGCTGATGCGGCCATTGCACTACTAATTGTTTGAAAAAGTCTACCTATATTTTCAACTTTTATACCTAAACTATGAGCCATTCTTTTATCAGAAAAAATAACTGAAGCTGCTCTACCTATTTGAGAATAGTTGAGCATATATAGTAAATAAGCAAAAAATAAGGTTATAGCTCCCATAATTAATAAAGGATACTCAATAGATGGAATAGCAAAAAAGCCCATTGTTCCTCCTAAATAATCACTATTTTCTATAATTGTTTTTACTATAAAGATAAAGGTTATACCTACAATAACTACAGTAAAAGTCGGAACATCACCAATTACTTTTGAGATAAGAAAAGAAATAATAATTCCTATTGAAATAGCAGTTATTAAAACAAGATAAAATGGCCATCCCCAATTAACAGCAGCTACTGCACTAAAATAAGCAGTTACTGCCATAATTGCTACATTAAGAAAGTGCAAATCCTTTACTCTATAAGGTAAATATATAGACCAGGTCATTAAGATATAAATCAAAGTATAACCAATAAAATAACTCATTATAGTTGACAAATAAAAAACCTCCTGTAAAAATCTATTCTAAAGCAGCTCCAAATAAACCCTGTGGTTTAGTTAAAACAACTACTAACATTAAAACAAAAGCTATTACATCAGACCAGGAACCAGAAAAATATCCAATAGCCAGAGATTCTAAAATTCCTAAGCCTAAACCAACATAAAGTCCACCCGTAAGATTACCTAAACCTGCTGTAATTGATACAGCTAAGACCTTAAGGGCAACTGTTTCTCCTAACCAGGGAGAAGCACTTCCTAAAAACATAGAAAATAAAATAGCTATTATTCCTCCAAGAATACCGGCAATTAAATAACTTAATAAATTAGATTTCAAAATAGGCAAACCTACTTTTTTGGCAGTTTTTCTATCCTCAGCTATAGCTCTAAAGACTCGACCATAATGAGTATGATAAAGCAGATAAAAGAAGAGAGCAACTAAGATAATTCCTCCTAATAAAGCAGCTAATTCTCCTCTTCCAATATTTATATAATTAAAATCAATTATATTTCCACCAGTCCAATATTCTGGAAAAGAAACTGGAAAACCATTATTGATTGAATGAGACATAATTTCAACTGTTATCATACTCAAACCCATTGAAGCAACAAAAGAAGCATTAATATCTATTTTTTCTATATTATTAATCCTTCTAAAAATAGGCTCAGTTAATAAATTAAGTAAAACTGAAACAACTATAGCTGCTAAAGCAGCCAGGATAACATTTCCACTCTTTTCTAAAACCATCCAACTTGCATACATTGCCAAAACAACAAATTGTGGATAGGCAAATTGAATAATCCTTGCTACAAGTAACATCAAATTAAAAGCAGTTACTAATAATACATAAATACTTCCCTGTGAAAGACCATTTGTAATTTGTGCTATAAATACATCCATTTTTTCACCTTCATTTGTGATGCAGAACCTTCTTTTATAATTTCCCCAGTTTTTAGAACATAAGCTCTATCAGCTAATTCTAAAGATTTTTTGATATTCTGTTCTGCAAGTAAAATAGTATATCCTTCTTCATTTAACCTTTTCATTATCTTAAAAATATTTTTTACTATCTGTGGTGCAAGACCAAGTGAGGGCTCATCTACTAAAATCAACTCTGGGCCAGCAAGTAACGCTCTTCCTATAGAAAGCATTTGCTGTTCACCACCACTCAAAGTCCCTGCTTTTTGTTCTTTCCTTTCTTTTAAAACTGGAAAATATTCATAAATATTTTTTAAATTAATTTTATTATTACCCTGATAATGACCTAATTGCAAATTTTCCCAGACAGTCATTGAAGAAAAAATGAGGTGTCCTTCTGGAATTATACTAATTCCTTTAGAAACAATTTTTTCAGTAGATAACTTAGTAATATCTTTACCTTTGAAAAACACTTTTCCACTCTTTTTCTCTATATTCATAATTCCTTTTAATAAACTTGATTTACCTGCTCCATTTGCACCAATAAGACTAACAATTTCACCCTTTTTTAAATTGAGATCAATTCCTTTTACTGCTCGAATAGATCCATACTTTAATTCCATATTTTTTACTTCAAGCAAATTATCACTCACCTGTATATGCCTCCATAACTTTTTCATTTTTTCTTACCTTTTCTGGAGTACCACTAAATAAGAGTTCACCAAAGTTGATAACACTGATATAATCACTCAAATCCATTACAACTTCTAAATCATGGCTTATAACAATTACTGTTATTCCTTTATTTCTTATATCTCTAATAACATCTTTAATCTTTTCTTTTTCCTTTTCACCCATTCCAGCGGCTGGCTCATCTAAAAGAAGCAAATCAGGATTCATTACAAATACTCTAGCTAATTGAACTAACTGTCTTTCCACCCAGACTAATTCATCACTCCATCTTTTTTCATAACCAGATAAGCCAACAAATTCCAGGGCTTTAATTGCTCTTTTTTTCATTTCTTTTTCTTTTGAAAAGATTGAAAAATGTTCAGTAAAAAAACTTTTTATAGGATTAGAGTCATTAAGATACATTCCAGCCATGATATTATCAATAACACTCATATCACTCACTATATTACTTTTTTGAAAAGTTCTCCCTAAGCCAAAATCAACCCTTTTTTCTGGAGCTAAATCACTGATTTCTTTTCCTTTAAAAAGAATTTCACCTTCATCTTTATTTATAAAACCACTAATTGTATTAAATAAAGTTGATTTTCCAGCTCCATTTGGCCCTATCAAAGCATGTATCTCACCTTTTTTTACTTTCATTGAAAAATTATTAAGTGCCTTAACTCCACCAAAATCTTTAGTTAAATTTTTTATTTCTAAAATATAATTATTATCCATATTTGTACCCCTTTTTATCTAAATTAAAAAAACCCTCCGCGATAGTTGCGGAAGGCATAGTAATCTTTAGACATAGTTTCCCTATTAGGAAAACTAGCAAGCCTCACTCCTATCCCGGTCTTATAAGATCCAGGCAGAAAACAGAGAATATGTTATTTTTTAAATTTATTCTAAATGAGTACAGCCCAACTGGTACTATCTCATATTCTTAGAATTCGCTTTTATTATAATACAATTTAACTTCTATTACAAGAAAACTTTTTATACTTTACGTTTATTATTTATTAACTGCAATAAAGCCTAGAACAGCTGCATTAAACTCATCCATTTTTTCATAGCAAGATGCATGGCCTGCATTTTGAATAATTAACATTTTGGCATCTTCTATTTTTTCATAAATTTTATTCATTTCATAAATAGGTGTAAGTTGATCACGATTGCCAGCTATTAATAATGTAGGTGATTTTATATTTTCTAATTCATCCATTATATCAAAATCTTTGGAACTCTTAGAAAGTCTAATAAGTGCTTCAAACCACTCATCTGTCAGGGAGTTCGCCAGAACCTCTTCTCTCTCTTCTAGCCATTCCCAATTATTATTATAGAAATGATCAGAATAAATAAATGGCATACTAAATTTGAAAAATTTCTTTCCATCTTTTAAACGAGAAGCTTCTTCCCAGACATTACTTACTGACTTAAGATATTTTGTAACCTTTGCTTCTGTATTACTTAAAATTAATGTACTAACCATTTCTGAATATTTTAGTTCAAAAAGAATTCCTACCATAGCTCCATAAGAAATACCTACTATATGTACTTTATTGATATTTAAATGATCTAATAATCCTTTTAAATCTTCAACATGGATACTAACGTCATAATCTTTTTCATATTTGCTAGATCCACCTTGATCTCTGAAATCTACTCTTAATAATTGATAATTGTTTTTTTCATAAAAAGGAACAAAATCTTGCCAACTTGCTGTACTCATCATAATTCCATTTAATATAACTACAGTTTCTTTGCCATCACCATCAAGTTTGTAGTTTATCTCAACATCATTTATTTTAGCTTTAGGCATTCTTATCCCTCCTATATTTTCTCAATTATATTTTATTAGTTAATGGTTACATTTTAGTAACATAAGATTTTTTCTTTTTATTAATTAAAATAATAGCTGAAATGACTAATAGCATTCCCACTAGATGTTTTAGACTTAAAACTTCATTATAAAGTATAACTCCAACTCCTGTAGCTACAAGAGGTTCCACTGTAGCTGTAATAGAAGCTTTGCTGGACTCAATTTTTGATAGACCAATAGTGTAAAATATGTAAGCCAGCACAGTAGGAATCAAAGCTAAGCCAATAATGTAAAGCCAAACAATTTTGCCATTAAATAAATGACTTTTTGTCCATAATTTACTCAATGGAAAAATGAAAATACTAGCAAAAACAAATGAATAAGTAGTTATTGTCTGAGAACGATACTTACTTAAGGCAGCTTTACCAAAAATACTATATAATGAATAGCCAAAACCTGATCCAAGACCTAATAATAAACCTAAAAATGATACTTTTCCATCTACCTGTGGCCAACCAACTATTAAAATGATACCTGCAAAAGTTAAAGCTAGAGCAATAAGTTTCCTTTTGGTTAATAATTCTTTAAAAATAATTCTAGATAAAATAGCAACAAAGGCAGGTGCTGTATAGAGTAAAATAACTGCAACAGAAACAGGTATAATTTTAATAGCAGAAAAATAGCACCAGCTGAAAAAGACTATACTTAATACACCTGTGCCAATAAAATATGGTATATCTTTAAATTTTATTTTAAAGACACTTTGATCAGTAAAGAAAACATATAGTATCATTAATACTGCTGCTGTTGTAACTCTTAAAGTTACAATATCTATTGAATTAAATCCAAATGAATATAATCCTTGTACAAAGATACTTATTAGTCCCCAAAAAGAAGCTCCTAGTATAATAGATAAATATGCTTTTTTCTTCATATTATTTCTCCTTAGAGTAGAATATTTGCTATATTATTATTTCATATTAGTATTGTATCATTAATGATATTTAATTTACACTGTTAAATTAAAAAATGGACCTCAGTTAATAAGGCCCATCAATTTAAAAGATATTTTATTTGATAAAAATTTTAGATATTATGGATTTGATAATTAAGATTAAAACTAAGATAACTACTGCTGTAATTAAATAAGTCGACCACTTTTTCTCCATAAACATTCTTACATTCCACCAGATCATAGGCATTTTTATTATATCTCTAATACCCCATTCTTCTTTTTCACCTATTGACAGGACATATTTATCTGCAATCTCCTCATCAAATACAGCAACATAATAATCACCACTTGCAGGTGCTATTATTCTTAACTCCTGTCTTTCCCAATAAGTGGTCTGGGTAAATGGTTCAAAGAAAGTTTTATTATTTTTATCATTTAATTTTATAACTACACCTTCATTATCATATATGTCTAAGATTTCTTTTATTTCTTCTTCTGAAAAATTACTCAAGTCATTAGGTAATCCAGGTCCTATCAAGGCAATAACAGGGTCAAAATCTTCCAGTCTTTCAATTTTTGGAACTAGCATTGAAAGATATATTTCTTCTCCTTGTTTAACTGATTCAAGTTTATAATAATCTACATCATCTATATCTGTCAGTTTATTGTAAGCTACCCATGATATTTGATGATCTTTGATTACTATAGGATCATTTCTAGTAGCTGGTTTTGAGGTGTCAATAGGTTTATGAGCAAAAGCAGTTAAGGAGAAGAAGGTTAAAATTATAGTTATAACTACTATTTTTTTCATGATTACCCCCTTTTTAAATATCATTTCATATTTATATTTATTTATACTTATGCAATTTAATGATATTAAATGGCAAATATTTAACTGGGGATATTTTTAGTTTACACAGCCCACTGACAACGTATTGTCATTGAACATCAGTTTTTTTACAAATCATACAACTGATACATTTCTTTAACCTCATTAATAACTTCCTTACGGAAGTC
>JBNJDL010000089.1:0-8865 GCA_051744825.1 Bacillota bacterium
TTTTATAAAAATATTTACATCTTATATAGAAAGGATTTCAACATACTTTGTAGAATATTGTTAATTAGCCAGTAAATATTAAGGAGCTGATTAGATATGATTTTTGTCGGAATAGCTGGAGGTACAGGTTCTGGTAAGACTACTCTAGCAAATACTTTAATAAATACCCTTGAAGAAAATAATACTATTTTTATACCTCATGATAATTATTATAAAGATAGATCTCACCTTCCCTTTTCAGAAAGAGAAAATATAAATTATGACCACCCTGAAGCTTTTGAAACTAATCTTTTGGTATCACATCTCAAGAAGCTTCAAAATGGAAAAGATATTGAAATGCCTCAATATGATTACTCAACACATACTCGTAAAGAAGAAACTGTTAAAGTTAAAGCAAAACCAGTTGTTATAGTAGAAGGAATATTAGTACTTGCTGATGAAAAACTACGAGAAATATTTGATATAAAGCTTTTTGTTGATACTGATGCTGATATTAGAATCTTAAGGCGTCTTAAAAGAGATATTAATGATAGAAATCGCTCATTTGAATCTGTTTATAAACAATATCTATCTACTGTAAAACCAATGCATGAAGCTTTTGTTGAGCCTTCTAAAACTCATGCAGATATTATTATTCCTGAAGGAGGAATGAATGAAGTAGCTAATAACCTTCTTTTAACAAAACTACAAAGCTATTTAGCTGAAGAAGAAATTGCTACTAATTAAAAAAGACTCCTCTCTATTTTGAGGAATCTTTAGTTATTTCTTAATTTTCTTCTAACTCTAAACCTTTTTGATAATATTTTTCTTTAATTTCTTCAGGCACCATTTTACCACCAGTTGACCAGATTATATGATTAATATTCTTATCTTCATTTAAAATATTATTTTCTTTTAAATAATTCAGTGATGAAGAATATTTAAATATTTTTGCTACTCCAGGAAAACCTGCAAGTGCTGAAGGCTCTAGCTCAAAACCTTCATTGTCTTTTAATAAAGAAAGTAAGGAAAAAAGCACATTATCTTCCATAGTATAAATTCCTGAAAGCAAATTTTCCATAATTTTACCAACAAAAGCCGATGGAGTACCTACAGCTAAACCATCAGCCTCAGTTATATTATCAATTGCAAAATCTTGAACAGAAATTTTATTATGTTTGCCTGTTAACATACCTAAAAGCATAGCAGGAGAATGAGTAGGTTCTGCAAAAAAACAATGAACATTATCACCAAATACAATTCTCATTCCAAAACAAATACCACCTGGACTTCCTCCAACTCCACATGGTAAGTAGAGTAAAAGAGGATTTTCTTTATTAACCTCTATTCCCTTATTTGAAAATTGTTTTTTTAATCTAAGAGCTGCCACTGCATAACCTAAAAATAAATTCTTTGAATTTTCATCATCAATAAAATATGAATCAGGATTTTTTTCTGATTCATTTCTACCTTCTTTAACTGCCTGAGTAAAATCTGACTTATATTCTTTTACAATTACTCCATGTTCTTTTAAAAGTTCTTTTTTCCACTCTTTAGCATCACGAGACATATGGACTGTAGTTTTAAATCCTAAAGTTGAACCCATAATTCCTATACTTAAACCTAAATTTCCTGTTGAGCCAACCGCTAGTGAATATTGAGAAAATAATTTTTTGAATTTATTTTTTGTTAAACTACTATAATCATTTTCTTTAGAAAGTAATCCTTCTTTTATTGCTATATCCTCAGCATATTTTAAAACTTCATATATGCCCCCTCTAGCCTTTATAGAACCAGCTATAGGTAGTTGATGATCACATTTTAAATATAAATCACCTTTAATATTAGTTGAAAATTTATCTTCTAATATTTCTTTAAAACTATTTATACTCTCTAAATTAGACTCAATTATTCCATCGCGTGCTTTTGTTTCAGGAAATTTTTTTGCAATAAATGGAGCAAATCTTTTTAGTCTTTTTTCAGCTTCTTTAATATCATCTAAATCTAAAGGTAAATCAACTTTTATATCATCTATCTTTTTTCTTTTATTATTAATCCAAAAAACTTCTTTTTTTTCCATAATATCTTTTAAAATAGGAATTTCTACTTTTAAATCTTCTATTGTCTTATTATCAAACATAATATTCACCTCATTTTTTTAAATTAATTTCAAAATCAACTTGAGTTTTTGTATTTTATTTAATAAAATCATTAATATCTCTTGATTTTATTAAATAAAATTTATATAATAGAAATAGTTATTATTATTAAGTAGGTGAAAAATATGGAAAAAACTAAGTTAACTATTTTAGAAAGTGAAATAGAAGAAATCAGATTAAAAATAAATAAAATAGCAAGTGACAAAAATCATTTAGATAATGAAGTTATTAAATTAAGTAAAAAATTAGACGAAAGGTTAAATAAATATCATCAAATAAAAAATAAAAGTTGTAGTTAATATAATATATTTGAATTAATTTCAGATATATTAGCCACTCCTGTTAATAACATAGCACTAGCTAATTCTTCTTTGATTTTTTTCAAATACTCAAAAACTCCATTTTCTAAATCACTAAAAGCTGCTATAGCTACAGGCCTTCCCATCATAACAGTATCTGCTCCCAAAGCGATCATTTTTAGTACATCTATACCACTTCTAATACCTCCATCAGCTATTATTCTAACTTCTTTTCCTACTTCTTCTCTTATTTTGGGAAGGACTTCAGCTACTCCAGGAGTATGATCAAGAACTCTTCCTCCATGGTTAGACACATATATAGCATCAACTCCTGCATCTACTGCCTGTCTAGCTTCTTCAGGGGTCATTATTCCTTTTATAATAAAATTAAAAGGATAATCTTCAACTATTTCCATTATCTCTTTTGAATTTCTAGTTTTTATTTCTCCTCCCATTAAACTCACCGTTTTTAATCCAATTGTATCTACATCCATACCTACTGTTTTTATATCAGTTTCGTTTTCTAGCCTTTGAAGCTTATTTCTTAAAACTTTTTCTTCCCAGGGTTTCAAAAAAGCATATACTTCATTACTATACTTATTAGCCATTTCAATTCCAGCATTGAGCACGTAATCACGGGCCCCATCACCAATTGAAAGAATAGTACCTGCCTTTTCACAGCCTTTGGCGACTGCATTTAAATATTCCTTTTCACTAATTTTTTCACTCATGTTAAAATCAACTCCACCAATTGGTGCAGCCATAACTGGTAAATCAATTTTATTTCCAAAGATTTCTATTGAAGTATCTACTTCCTCCACATTATGTAAGACTTTCATTTTTAATTTATACTCTCTAAGTGAGTCATAATTTCTTTTAAATGATGACCCTGAACCTTTACCACCCATACCTGGAACTTCCCCTTCACAACTCCTCCCATCACACTTATTACATACATTACAAAAACCTTTCATTAATTCTCTTGCCTTTTCTTTATCCATTCTATCACTCCCATCTTTTTTCATTAATACAATTATATATGATATATAGTTATCTTTACAAGCAAAACTCTATTTCGACTAATTTCGACTTAATGCGGGAGGTACCGGGTACAGTACCAGGTACCATACCGGGTACCTTTTATCAATCTTCTAAATTTATTTCTATTTCAAATTCTCCATCTCTAAATGGACATTCATTATCATTACAACTACCACAGGGACTATCTGTTCCATTAAGCCCTCCAAGCAACTTTTTAATTATATAAGATGAACTTGCAATTCCTAAAATAGCTAAAAATAGATATTCCATATCAACCTCCTTATATACCTATACCAAGGAGCATTCCAATTTGATAAATTAAGAATGAAACAATCCAGGCTAATACAAAGAGATATGCTGCAGTAATAATTGGCCATTTCCAGGAATTAGTTTCAGATTTTATAGTACCTAAGGTTGCAATACAAGGTGTATAAATTAATACCATAGCCATAAATGAATAAGCAGCAAGAGGGTTAAAGTTTGCTGTTAATGCCGTTCTTAATCCTCCTTCACCTAGAGAATAAACAACTCCTAAAGTACCAACAACTACCTCTTTTGCTAATATACCAAAAATCAGTGAAGAAGCAGCTTGCCAAGATCCAAAACCTAAAGGCTTAAAGATAGGAGCAATCAATTGGCCAAAACGTCCGATTAAACTTTGGGCTGAAGCATATTCAACTCCTACTGGTAAATTAGCTAATACCCAAATGAGAACAACAACTGAAAAGATTATTGTTCCAGCTTTTTTAATAAAAGCACTAACTTTTTCCCACATATGAATAAATACACTTTTTACACTTGGAACCCTGTAAGGTGGTAATTCCATGAGAAAGTCTGATTTTTCTCCATCAAAGAAAAATTTATTAAAAACAGAAGCCATAATTACAGCTAATAAAATACCAAGTAAATATAATGAAAAAACTACTATTCCACCATTGTTAGGAAATAATGCTCCTGCAAAAACTATATATACTGGTAAACGAGCTGAACATGACATTAATGGATTAATTAAAATTGAAACAATCTTATCCTTTTTATTATCAAGAGTCCTTGTAGCCATAACTCCAGGAACATTACAACCAAAGCCTATAACCATAGGAATAAAGGACTTTCCATGTAAACCTAACTTAGTCATAATTTTGTCCATTACATAAGCTGCCCGGGCCATATATCCACTGTCTTCTAATACAGCTATAAATAAAAATAATAAAACTATATTAGGTAAAAATACTAACACAGAGCCTACTCCATCAATAATACCATCTGCTATAAATGAAGTTATAATAGAAGGCGCTCCTATATTAAGTAGTAATTGTCCAACCCAATCTCCTATTGCTCCAAAGAAAGCTTCTATATATCCAATAAGTGGATCACCTAAGGTAAAAGTAAATTTAAACATTGCCCACATAATAAATAAAAATATAGGAATTCCTAAATATTTATTAGTAACTACATTGTCTATTTTATCTGATAACTTATCTTCATTCTTCTTTTCCCTATATGTTACTGTTTTTTCTATTACATTATCTATAAACTCATATTTTTTATTTATTATTATGTTTTCAAAACTATTTTCCGATTTTAATTCTTTTTTGGCAACTAAAGTTTTTAATTTTTTTAATAAATTATTAGATATTTCTTTTTCGAGTCTCTCATAAATTTCTGGATCTTTTTCTATTAATTTAATAGCTGCCCATCTTTTATTTATATTTTTAGAAATTCTGCTATCATCTAATTTACTTATTATTTCATTTATTATACTTTCTATTTTATTGCCATAATCAATTTTAAAATCACTAACTTCTAAATCTTTATTTTCCACAGTCTTTTTAAGTAAAGAATCAATACCTTCACCTTTTTTAGCAACTGTCTCGACTACTGGAATTCCCAATTCAGCTGATAATTTATTTATATTAATATCTATACCTTTTTTCTTTGCTTCATCAGCCATATTAAGAACTGCAATTAAATCCACACCCATTTCCAGTAATTGAATAGCAAAAAATAGATTTCTATCTAAATTTGAAGAATTTATAATATCTAAAACTAAATCATAATCTCCTGAAGTTAAAAAATCTCTAGCAACTATTTCATCTTCAGAATAAGCTCCTAAAGAATAGGTTCCTGGTAAATCAACAACTTCAATAGATTTATTATTATAAAATGCCTTACCAACCTTTTTTTCTACAGTAACTCCAGGCCAATTACCTACATGTTGTCTTGAGCCAGTGAGTTCATTAAAAAGAGTAGTTTTTCCCGAATTAGGATTGCCTGCTAAGGCTATTTTTAAATTTCCACTATTTTTTTTATTTAGCAAAGCCATTATTTATCACTCCCTTTTTGGGAAACCATAACTTTACTGGCCATACCTCTCCCTAAAGCTATTCTATCATCATTAATTCCAATAATAATTGGACCACCATTATCTCTAAATATTTTTATGTTTTTACCTCGAACAAAACCAAGACTACTAAGTCTATTTTTTGCTCTTCTCCCCCCAATGATTTTCTCTATACAGGCTTTTTCACCTGTTTTAAGTTCTATTAATGATATCAATTTTTATCCTCCTTAATTTTTTGTTTACACTCCTACTCTAACTAAATGATATTCATTATCAATTAAATATAAAAAAATACTATTTAAGACTAACTTGATACCCTATAATGGTATTTAACTATTATAAAGGTAGCATATATTAGTTTTTTTGTCAAGTTTCTTTTTTTGAAAAAATATTGCAAAATAAACACAAAATCACATAAATTTTAATCTCTTTTTAATTACAAATTAAGTTTTACATTATATAATATAAACAAATGAGAGAGGAAGTGATTGATTTTCTCCCTCCTCACTTATTACTTTCCTCCTCTTTTTATATAGATCTGTAATTGAATTTCACTAATATCCCCACTAAAAGCATTGAGCCCCTGTTTTTTACAGGGGCTTGATGCTTTTTTATTTTAACTTTTAATTAAATTTTAAATTTATTAACTATTTCAGAAAGATTTCTAGCCATTTCTGATAATCTTTCTGAAGCATCAGCAATTTCTTGAGTAGAAGCACTTTGCTCCTCACTAGAAGCTGCTACTTCTTCTGCATTACTTGCAGCCTCTTCACTTACTTCTGCAACATCATTAACCATATTTTGTACATTATCACTTAACTTATCCATTTCATCCGCCTGTTCATTTACATTTTCTATACTTTGACTAAGCTCAGTCACTGCTACCTCTATATTTTCAAAAACTTTAGCAGTATCATTTATTACTTCTACACTATTCTCAACTGCATTTTCAGTGTCATCCATTTTCTCAACTGCACTATTAACTCCTTCTTGTATTTCATTAATTAAAGAACTAATATTCTCTGTTGCTTCTGAAGATTCCTCTGCTAATTCTCTAATTTCATCTGCAACTACACTAAAACCTCTGCCTGCTTCACCAGCTCTTGCAGCTTCAATAGCAGCATTTAAGGCTAACAAATTGGTTTGACTTGAAATACTATTAATTAATTCAATAATTTCACCAATTTCTTCAGATAATTCTCCTAAAGAATTAATTTCATTAGCTATATCTTTAGAATAATCTTTAACCTTATTAACTTGCTTTTCAGAAGTTTCCATAGACTTAGTTCCACTTTCAACACTATATAAAACATTTTCTGATGATTCATCCATTTGAGTAGACATTTCTTTAGTCATTTCTATTTGTTCAATAAGCTCATTTATTGCAACTTGACTTTGCTCAATTTGAGCTGATTGTTCTTCTGCCCCTGAAGCAACTTGCTCAATAGAAGTTCCAACTTGCTCAGCCGAAGCAGATATCTCTTCACTTGAAGCTGATAACTCTTGACTTGAAGCTGATAAATTATTTGCTATTTCACTCATTTCTTCCACTATATTTCTTATATTATTAACCATCTTATTAATTGAACTACTTAAAACTCCTATTTCATCACTTCTATTTACATATTGATCTGGTATTTTAACTTCTAGATTATTGTTAGAAATTTCTTCTGTAATTTCAACAGCTTTATTTATCGGCTTTGTTATTCTATTAGTAACATATATTATAATTAGAGAAATAACTAAAATTGTTAATAATATAATCATTGTCAAGCGATTTCTATATCCATTTAAATCTTCTTTATACTCACTTGTTGCTAATGAAGCACCTATTATATAATCGTCATATTCAGAAAAATGAGTTAATCTTTCTTCATCTTCATGATTATATGTTATTTGTCCATTTTTTTCTTCTACAATACTTTCCCCAAAATCAAATTCTGTTAAATTTGTATTTATTAATTCAGAATCAGGATGACTTATAATTTCACCATCAGCTCTAGTTATAAATACATAACCATTTTCACCATAACTCATAGAATTAGCTAAGGCTCTAACATCTATCTTTGAAAATATTTCTTCTAAAGCTTTTGGCTGTACACCAACTTGTACTACCCCTTTTCGTCCAACTCTTGAGACACCTACATATTTAAATAACTCACCAGTAGTCCCTCTTTCTTGAGATTCTTGCGCCAAAACAAAGTCACTATCATTTAATCCTTTTAAAAATGGTTTTGTTTGCTCTGAAGAATTAAAATCAAATCCAACAAAATCAGAAACAGTAGTCCATTGAATTACACCTTCACTATCTGTTATATGTATTTCACTTATATTTATTTCTTCTACTATTTTATTTGCTTCTTCTGTTAAATTTTCTTCTTCTATATCACTAAAATATATAGCTAAAGATTTAGTTAAAGAAATTAGATAATTATCAATTGCTTCTTCAGTAGTTTCAGCATTTTCAGTTCTTTCATCAATTGTTGTTTTTATTTCATCAATTTTTTGATTTGCCTGTTCATTAATTTCATTTAATTTTGATGTTTTATAACTTCTATAGCTATAATATCCCATTACTCCCATTGCTAATATAATTACAATAATAGTTGGTAATAAAAATTTTGCCGAAAGTCCTTTAAAAATATTTTTCATCTTCCCACCCCATATTTCTTAGTTCTTATTATTATACTAAAAGTTAAAGTGTTATAATTTCATAACCATTTTTTATATAAGATTCCATTGAAGGATGACCACTCATATCTCCTTTTAATGGTATATCTGTACTTTCGTTAAATTCTAAAACTCCTAAACTAGCTGAACAGGCTTTACAGGCACAATCAATTAGTCCTTTTTCTTTAGCAGCAACATAATGCTTATTAGTAGATTTTTCAAGTTTTTCAATTAAAGTTACAGATTCTCCTTCAAAAATTATCTTCACTTCATTACCCTTCTGATCTAAATCTAAAGCGTTAAGTAATACATGCTGAAAGCACATTAAATCTCCTCTAAAAGCAAAAAAAGCAAATTTGCTCATTTTTTATCCCCC
>JBNJDL010000090.1:0-8789 GCA_051744825.1 Bacillota bacterium
TCCTTCTCGATGTCCTGGACCATGTCCATTTCCTGGATGCGTTTACGCAGTTCCTTGACGGCGCGGTCCCGTGAGGAGGAATCCGGGTCGTTGGAGGATTCCCATATCCAGACAAAAACTAATATCGCAAAAACATAAAGTATATATTTACCACCAAAGGGTCCTAAAAGTCCAATGATCATTGCTATTTGTGACATACAAGGCACAGATATTGCCATTAAAGTACTGGCAATAAATTTTTCTCTTCTACTTTCCAAACTTCTAACAGCTAATGCTGCAGGTACATTACATCCTAAACCTAATATCATAGGTATAATAGAAAAACCATGTAAACCTACTTTATGCATAACATTATCAACTAAAACAGCTAATCTTGGCAAATAGCCTGTATCTTCTAAAATTCCTAAAACTAAATAAAAGGCTATAATATAAGGTAAAACTGCGGAAAAAGGAATAAAAATAGCTGTACTTAATAAACCAAAAGACTGCTCTAAATCAATAGTCCCACCTACAAGTTGACCTACTAAGAAATCATGAATAATTCCACCAGAACCTAAAAACTCGCTTAATTTTACTAATAAAGGTTGATAGAAATTCATAAATAAAGGCTCAGTGACATAAGCAATAAGCCCTTCCCCTATAAATCTAATTACTTTAAAGGTTAAATAAATCACTAAAAACATAAAAGGTATACCAGTCAGAGGTTTAATAGTATATTCTTCAAATAATTCTAATAAAGTATGTTTCCTATATTCTATACTCTGTACCTCTTCTATAATTTTACCTATTTCTGCCCAGCGCTTTTCTGCACTTCCATAATCTCTTTTTACAATTTCTCTATAATCAAAATTGTTAATAAGATCCCTCATTCCCTGTCCTTTAATAGCAACTGTAGGGATTACAGGTACACCTAATCTTTCTCTTAATTTCTCTAAATCAATATCAATTCCTTTGTGTTCTGCTTCATCCCAAAGATTTAAAGCTACAATTACAGGAATATCTTTTTCTAATAATTGTAAAGTCAAATTTAAATGTCTTTCTAAATTAGTTGCATCTACTACATTAACTACTAAATCACCTTTATCAATCATTTCTACTGCAACTTCTTCTGCTTGATTAGTTGGATCTAAGGTATAAGTTCCAGGAACATCTATAATATCAACATCTTTACCAGCATAGTTTAAATGACCTTCAGTATATTCAACAGTAGTTCCTGCATAATTAGATGCAGTTACATTTGTACCTGTTAATTTTGAAAATATTACACTTTTACCTACATTTGGATTACCCATTAATAGTACTTTCATTTCAAGTCAACTCCCATTAAAGTATATTATATTTTAAAATAGTAGTCAACTTAAGAAAGCTTCTATTTTTTTAGACTATCTCCTCTTTTTTTGCTTACCTTTCTTCCTAAAGAAGATATTATATTTCCTATGCATTTTCTACAATTTCCTGCTTTTTCATTAACACAAATTTTATCTGGATAAATCTCATATTTATCTCTATATTGACTATCGGTGACATTAGGCATAACAACATTTGCTCCTACTTTAAGAGCTTTTTCTCTTCCTTTAGAATCAATAGTTCCTAAAGCAGTAGTTGCTGGGATATGGGTTAAAGGTAAAAGTAGCCTACTTAAAGCAGTAAATTTTAGAGTCATTTCTATTGTACCATTTTTATTATCTTTAAGTGGTGTTTTTTGATGAGCTATAAATGGACCTGAGCCAATCATATCAAGGTCTAAGTTTTTAGCTAAAATGAGATCATTTGCTAAAATTTCAACTGTCTGTTCTGGAAGTCCAATAATTACTCCACTCCCGATTTGATAACCTAATTTTTTTAAATATTTTAAAGTAGCTATTCTATTTTTAAAACTCATTCCTGGATGATATTTTTTATATAATTTCTCATTAGCACATTCATGTTTTAATAAATAACGGTCAGCACCAGCTTTATACCATAGCTTATAATCTGAAAAATCCCTTTCCCCTACACTTAAAGTTACTGCCATTTCAGTTTTTTTCTTTATAGTTTTTATAATGTCTGCTATTTTTTTAGCTTCATAATCATCTTCTCCAGATTGTAAAACCACTGTTTTATAACCTAAATCAGCTGCCATTAAAGCAGTCTCAATAATCTTTTCCTTAGATAACTGATATCTCTTTATTTCATCATTATCCTTTCTTAACCCACAGTAGTAACAATTTTTATTACAATAACTAGAAAACTCAATAATTGCTCTAAGATGAACTTCATCTCCAAAAATTTCTTTTCTCTTTTTATCAGCTATTTTAAATAAATAATCTAATTTATTAATGTCTTCTGCTAATAGTGCTATAATTTCATCTTTTTTTAGTGACTCATTATTATATGCTTTATCTACAACTCTTTTTATTTCAAAATTATTCAATCAAATCACCTCTTCATCTTTTTCCCATAATAAAGCTGCTTTTGAAAAAGGCTCTAAAGCTCTATCCAAAATTCCATGTAAATAGGCAATTGCCATTCCATAATTTACTACAGCAATTCCTTTGCTTTTAGCTTCATTAAGCCTTGTTAGAACTTCCTTTCTATTTAACATACAACTTCCACAATGAAGAATTAAATCATAGTCATTTAAGTTTTCTGGAAATTCTCTACCTGAAACATGGTCAAATTGAATTTCAGAACTTATTTTTTCATGAATCCAATTTGGAATTTTTACTGTTCCAATATCATCTTTTTGTCTACGGTGAGTACAGGCTTCAGCTATTAAGACTCTATCACCTGCTTTTAAATTTTCCATAGCTTTAACTCCATTAACAAAGGTCTTTAAATCCCCTTTATATCTAGCAAATAATACTGAAAATCCTGTAAGCATAATATCATCACTAAGAGAATCAGAAACAGTTTGAAAAGCCTGTGAATCAGTAACAACTATTTTGGGCTTATCTTTTAATTTAGCAACTTCTGAGGCTACTTCTTCTTTTTTAGTCACAAGTGCTGTGCCATTATGGTCCAAAATATCACGAATGGTCTGGACCTGAGGTAAAATCAACCTTCCCTTAGGTGCTGAGCTATCAATTGGAGTTACTAATACAACTACATCTCCTTCTTCAATTAAATCCCCTATAATAGTGTTTTTACTGTAATCTTCCGGGATTTTTCTGGCTATAAGCTTTCTTATCTCATCAATAGCAATTTCTTTTTTAGCACTTGCTTTTATATAATCAATTTTATTATTTTTTAGAAAAGAAATAATCTTATCTTCAAATTCCTTTTTATCATTTTTTAAATCACTTTTATTAATCACTGCTATAAATGGAATATTTCTTTTTTTAAATTCATTTATTAAATCTTTTTCAAATTTAGCTATTCCCTTTTTAATAGAAATAGTAAGTATAGCTAAGTCAGCTTTTCTCATTACTTCTTTAGTTTTTTTAACTCTTAACTCACCTAACTCACCTTTATCATCAATTCCAGCAGTATCTATCATAACTACTGGGCCAACTGGCAAAAGCTCCATTGATTTATAAACTGGATCTGTAGTAGTACCAGCTTCACTAGAAACAAGGGCCAATTTTTGATTAGTTAATTTATTAATTAAAGAAGATTTACCAACATTTCTTCTTCCAAAAACAGCTATATGAGGACGCTCTCCCCTTGTAGTAGAATTCATAATTTCCCCCTTTTAGATATATAAATCATGTTCACCATCATCAATAGCATCAAGCTTTGTTTTTATCTTTTTTGCTAATTGTGGATTATCATCTTCTAAATTATCCATCAAATTATTTAGACACTTTTCACCAACTTTACGACTTTTTTCACTACCATAATCATTTAAATATTCTTTAAAGGTAAGCATAGCATTAGGCCTACAAAATTCCTGTATTTTGCCTGGCTTTGCTAGATCCATAAAATCTTTACCTGTTCTTCCCAATCTATAGCAAGCTGTGCAAAAACTTGGAATATAGCCATCTTTTGCAATAGAAGTAATGATTTCATCTATAGGTCTTAGGTCATGAAGAGAAAATTGAGCTAATTCTTCTTTATTTTTTTCCTTTTTATCATAACCACCAGGAGTAGTTCTTGAGCCAGCAGAGATTTGTGAAACTCCATGTTCAAATAATTCATTTCTCATTTCAGTACTTTCTCTTGTACTCAAAATCATACCTGTATAAGGAATAGCCAACCTTAATACTGCCACTAATTTTTTAAAATCTTCATCTGAAACTGCATAAGGAACTTCATCTAAAGGTGTACCTAAGGCTGGGTTCAACCTTGGAACAGAAACTGTATGAGGTCCAACCCCATATTTTTTATCAAGATAATCAGCATGTAATAACATTCCTATTACATCAAATTTATAATCATAAAGGCCAAATAAAGCACCAATTCCTATATCATCAATTCCTGCTTTTTGGGCTCTATCCATAACAGAAAGTCTCCATTCAAAATTACTTTTTGGGCCATCAGGATGTAATTTTTTATATTGCTCTCTATTATATGTTTCCTGAAAACAAGTATAAGTTCCAATTTCTGCATCTTTTAATCTCTTAAAATCCTCAGTTGTTAGAGGAGCAATTTCTACATTTATTCTTCTAATCTCCCCTCCATTTTCTGTTTTTACATCATAAGCAGTATTAATACTTTCTATAATATAATCTAAATCACTAGCTGGTGATTCTCCAGTCAAAACTAAAAGTCTTTTATGACCTTCTTTTTCTAAAGCCTTTACTTCTTCTCTAATCTCTTTTTGTGTAAGTTTTTTGCGCTCAACTAAATTATTATCTTTTCTAAAACCACAATAAAGACAATTATTAATACATTGATTGGCAAAATATAATGGAGCAAATATAACAAGACGCTTTCCATATATTTCTTCCTTTATTTTTCTAGCAGCTTCTAAGAATTTGTCAATTAATTCTTCATTTTCAACCTGTAATAAGGTTGCTGCTTCCCTGGGCGTAATTCCATTCAAATCTAAAGCCTTATTAATAATTCTATTAACCTCTTTTTTAGTAGCTTTTTTAGCTGAACTCAAAATATTTTCAATTTTTTTATCATTAATATAATCACAGACTTCAGTCCTATAATCTTTTCCAAACTCTTCTTTGTAATAATTTATTTTACTCATAATATCCTCCTTATACTTCAACAGAAGTTAATGCAGATTTTAAATTAACTCCTTTTAAATTTCCTAACTTTCCAGTCATTGCTCCAATTTCATCTACAGTACCCTCAACAATAATAGAAATCATAGAAAGGTCATGCTCAACTGAAGGTATACCCATTCTCCCAATAATACTTTCACCATGTTCACTTAAAATTTTGTTAATTTCATCACTAACTTTCTCTCTATCCTCCACAACAATAGCTACTACTCCTAGTCTTTTTTTCACTTTTATCACCCTTTTTTATCTTTTATATTGACTTAGAAAATTTGACATAGAAATATCCCCTCCCTTTATTTTCAGAAATCTCCTCAAATTCAGGAAGTCTAAATTTATTATATCCTTTCAGACAGGAATTAACCTGGCTGATCAGACATTTACTTTAAATTTATTATACATGAAAAATAGATATTGTTCAAGTTTTCACAATATATTATTAATAATTTTTGTTTTAATGAAGGAATATACTAAACTTTATTGAAGTATCTAAATGGCACTTTAGTACTAATTTAAAAAAAGAGGTTATAGTAATGAAAAAATCTTTGAGTAAAATTATAAAAAATCACAACTTAAAATTTATAAATTACTTATACAAAAATGTCCATATCATTTCCCTCTTAGTTTCTGTTCTTATTTTATTTGCTCTAATCTTTAGTAAAAATAGCAAGTTTATTTTTTATTTAGCTGTTTTTATAATTAGTTTTATAAGTTATATTATTACTAAATTAAGTTTTTCTGCTAAAGAAAAATATAAATCTTTAACTAAAGAATATGAAGTAATCCTAAATAATACAAGTGATGTAATAGTGCTTTTTAATGTAAAAAATAATCTTTTCATATATCATAAAGTAAATAAAGCTTATGAAAAATCTATTAATTTAAGTAAAGAAAATATATTAGGAAAAAACATCTTTGAAATTCATGATAAAGCTTATGCTAACTTTTTAGAAAATAAGTTAAAAAAGGTATTAAAAATAAAAAAAAGTTTTACCTTTGATGATAAAATTGATAAAAAAGAGCAAATTGAATACTGGCAAACAAAGCTATCACCAGTCTTTGATAAAAAGGAAGTAAAACAAATAGTTGCTATATCTCGAAATATTACTGAAAAGAAAAAAAGTAATAAAAAAATAGCAGAATTAAGTTTTAAAGATAGTTTAACTGGTGTTTTTAATAGAAATTATTTTCAAAAAGAAATAAACAATTATGATAAAACAAATATCATACCAATTAGTATTATAATTGGAGATATTAATGGTCTAAAATTAGCAAATGACGCTTTTGGCCATAAAGTTGGAGATGAACTTTTAAAAAATGCAGCTAATAAACTAAAACAATCCTGTAGAGAGCAAGATACTATTGCTCGCTGGGGTGGAGATGAATTTGTTATCCTCTTACCTTTTACGGATTATGACGGGGTAAAAAAGGTTTGTAATAGAATAAAAAGAGAAATGGCTGAACTAGAAGCTGATCCAATTAGGGCCAGTATTGCCCTTGGTTGCTCTACCAAAACTAAAAGTAATGAAAGTTTAAATGATATCTTTCGCACTGCTGAAAATGTAATGTATAAAAGAAAGTTAAAGGAAAGTAAAAATGCTAGAAGCAAAATCATCTCTTCTATAAAAGATAGTTATTATAAAAAAACCTGTGAGAGTAAAAAGCATTGTGATAATTTAAAAAAGTTATCAGTAAAATTAGCTAAAGAAATTGATTTAGATCAAAATTTAATAAATGACCTAAAACTCTTAGCTGATATGCATGATATTGGTAAAGTTGGAATAAATGAAAATATCATTAAAAAATCTTCATCTTTAAATCATGATGAATGGAATAAAATGAAAAGACATTCAGAAATAGGTTATCAAATAGCAAACTCAACTCCTGAACTATCTTCAATAGCTGATGCTATATTAAGTCATCATGAACACTGGGATGGAAGTGGTTATCCTCTAGGTCAGAGTGGTACTGAAATACCACTTTTAGCAAGAATTATTGCTATAACTGATGCTTATGATGTAATGACATCTAAAAGGCCATACAAAAAAGCTATATCTAAAAAAAGCGCAATAGCTGAATTAAAAAAAGAAGCAGGAAAGCAATTTGATCCTAATTTAGTAAAAACTTTTATTAATAGAGTATTAATAAATGAAAGGAAAGGAAGTAAATATGATACAGCCTGAAAGAATAAAAAAATTAAATGATAATAAAATTCAAGATAGTGACAAGATTTTTTACTGGCTTCAATCTTCTCAAAGAGCTAATTATAATCATGCCTTAGAATATGCCATAAAAAAAGCAAATGAATTAAATAAAAAACTTTATGTCTTTTTTGTAATAGTTGATGATTTTCCAGAAGCTAATTTGCGTCATTATCAATTTATGCTAGAAGGTTTAGTTGACCTTAAAGAAAAGCTAAATGCTAGAAATATAGAATTTAAAATTTTTAGTGGTAATATAGTAAAAATAGTTAGTGAAATAGCTAAAGAATCTGCTTTAATGATAACAGATAGAGATTATCTGAAAACAACTAGAAATTGGAGAAAAGAAATAGCAGAAAATATTCCATCTCCTTTAATTCAAGTTGAAAGTAATCTCATTGTTCCTGTTGAAGAAGCTTCCAATAAAGAAGAATATGCAGCCTATACTATTAGAAAGAAAATAAATAAAAAATTAGATTATTATCTAAAAGATCTACAGAGAGAAAAGTTGAATAATACTACTCTAAATCAGGACTTAAAATTAAGTGCTAAATTAGAAAAAATGGAAGTAAGTAAGTATTTTAATGATTTTAAATCTATGCAAGAAATATTACAAAACCTAGATATATCTAAAGAAGTCAAAGCTGTAGGTGAGTTTAAAGGTGGAGAAAGTGAAGCAAAAAAACATCTTTATGATTTTCTAGCAACTAAAATAGATAAATATCATAATTTAAGTAATGATCCAACTAAAGATTATATTTCTTATTTAAGTCCCTATCTTCACTTTGGTCAAATCTCTCCTCTTTTAATTGCTTTAGAAGCAAAGGAAAAATATAGTGCTGGTTTAGATGATTTTTTAGAACAATTAATTATTAGAAGAGAATTGAGTTTCAACTTTGTTTATTATAATGAAAATTATGATGGCCAGTTAAAGAAAATTCTCCCTGATTGGGCTTATACAACTTTAGAAGAACATAAAGATGATAAACGTGAATTTCTTTATAGTAAAGAAGAATTTGAAAATGCAAAAACTCATGATAAATACTGGAATAAAGCTCAAAAAAATTTAGTTGAAAAAGGATTTATTCACGGTTATATGAGAATGTATTGGGGAAAGAAAATTCTTGAATGGTCTAAATCTCCACAAAAAGCTTATGAAATTGCTCTTTATCTCAATAATAAATATGCCTTAGATGGCAGAGATCCTAACTCTTATGCAGGAATAGCCTGGTGTTTTGGTAAACACGACCGAGCCTGGAAAGAAAGAAAAGTTTATGGAAAAACCCGCTATATGAATGCTAATGGTTTAGAAAGAAAATTTGATATGAAGAACTATTGAATAAAAAATAAGTTAGCAGCCTCACAGTGTAAGCATTAACGGCTCAGTGATTCTGAAAAACTTATTTTTTATTTCAATAGTTCTGGGTTAAAA
>JBNJDL010000091.1:0-8568 GCA_051744825.1 Bacillota bacterium
GTGGTTTATTAAAATCAGAGGCCACTGCTCTCTTTGGACAATTAAGCGGAATGGTAGAACAAATTATATTTCTACCTACAGTTATTACTACTGCCTTAACTATAAGTCTTATTCCTAATATTTCAAATAAATTTGCAAAAAATGATTTGAAAAATATAAGAAAAAATTATGAGGACATTCTTAAAATTATAACTTATATGGGTTTTCCTGCAGCTTTGTTTTTTTATATTTATGGCCCAGAAATAACTAAATTGATTTTTTCTTATCCCTCAGCTGGAGAGATATTAAGTGCAATGGCTCTATCAGCCCCTTTTCTCTATTATTCTCAAGTTTCTTCTGCAATTCTTAATGGGCTAGGAAAACCTTTAACAGCAGTTAAGAATATGACTCTTGCAGCCATAATAAAAATTGTTTTAATCTATATCCTGGTATCTAGCCCTATTTGGCAAATAAAAGGAGTAGCCATTGCTACAATATTAGCCTTTATGCTCTCTTCATTCTTAAACTATTATTCTATTAAGAAAAAAATAAATTTTAAACTTAATTTTGTTTCGGTGATTTTAAAACCTTTAATAAGTATAACTATTGTTTATTTACTTCATCCTTATCTATATAGTTCTATCTATTATATTCCTTTGATTATTAATCCAAAATTACAAATAATCTATATTTTATTTTCCTCAGCTTTTATCTACTTTACAGCCATGTTTTTAACTGGAGCAATTACAATTAATGAATTTAAAAAATTCAAATTTTAACTTCTCTTAATTTGTGTTATAATTAATGCTAGTTAGAAAAGGGAGGGAAGATAATGGAAGAAATTTACTTTGATAATAGCTCAACAACTAAAGCTTCAAAAAAAGTTATAAATGCTATGACAAAAACACTTAAAGAAAATTATGGAAATCCTTCTTCTCTTCATAGAAAGGGAATAGAAGCTGAAAAAATCCTTAAAAAATCTCGCAAAAAACTTGCTAATAAATTAGGTGTAAATACAAAAGAAATACTTTTTACCTCTGGTGGATCTGAAGCTAATAATTTAGCAATTAAAGGTATTGTAGAAAGTTATAACAATCGAGGAAAGCATTTAATTACAACTGAGATTGAGCATCCATCAATATTAAATGTTTTTGAGTATTTAGAAGATAAAGGTTTTGAAGTTAGTTATTTAAGAACAAATGAAAATGGTATTATTTCTCTAGAAGAACTAAAATCAAAATTAAAAGATGACACTATTTTAGTCAGTATTATGCATGTAAATAATGAAATAGGCAGTATTCAACCAATAAAAAAAGCAGCTAAGATTATTAAAGAAAAAAATCCACTTTGTTTTTTTCATGTCGATGCTGTACAAGCCTTTGGAAAAGTATATTTAGCACCTAATAAATGGAATATTGATTTAATTAGTTTAAGTGCACATAAAATTCATGGTCCAAAGGGTATTGGAGCTTTATATAAAAAAGAAAATATAGAAATCACTCCTCAAATCTGGGGTGGTGGTCAAGAAAAAGGAATAAGATCTGGCACAGAAAACATTCCAGCAATTGCTGGATTTAAAGCTGCCTTAGCTGATATAAAAAATTTAAGCGAAAATAATCCTTTAAACAAAAAAATAAATAAATTAAAAGAATATTTATTAAATACATTAACAAAAAATAAAGAAAAATTACCAAATTTTAAAATAAATACTCCAAAAACTTCAGCACCTCAAATTATTAACCTCTCCTTTCCTGGGTTTAGAGGAGAAGTAATTGTACACAGTTTAGAAAGGGAGGGAATTTATGTTTCCACAGGCTCTGCCTGTCACTCAAGAAAAAAAGATAAAAGCAATACCTTAAAAGCTATTTCTCTTTCAGATGATTTAATTAAGGGAACAATAAGGATTAGCCTTTCTGAGTATAATACAAAAGATGAAATTGATTATTTTATAGAAAAATTAATAGAAGTTCTTGAATTTCTAGATATCTAAAAGGAGTGAAATTACTATGTATGATGTTTTACTTATAAGATTTGGCGAAATTGCCTTAAAAGGTAAAAATCGTCATTATTTTTTAACTCAGCTATATAATAATATAAAAAGAGCTATTAAACCTTTAGGAAATCACAAAGTTCGTAAAACCCATGGTCGAATTTATGTAGAGCCTAAAGGAGATAGTGAGAAATTATTAAAAAGATTAAAAATGGTTCCAGGTATAGTTTCTATTAGTCCTGGAATTACTCTTGATTTAGATTATGAAAAACTAAAAGAAAAAGCTCTTTATTTTTTCAAAAAAGAAATAAATAACTACCCTACTACTTTTAAAGTAGAAACAAGAAGGGTAAATAAAAATTTTCCTAAAAACAGTATGGAAATAAGCAGTGAACTAGGAGCTTATCTTTTAGAAAATATTAATGAGACAGAAAATAAAAAAGAAGGTAAATTAACTGTAGATGTTCATAAACCTGAACATAGATTAAAGATAGAAGTAAGAAAAGATAAAATATATATTTACACTACAGTAATTGATGGCCCTGGGGGCTTACCTGTTAGTTCAAGTGGAAAAGGTCTTCTCCTCCTTTCAGGAGGTATAGATAGTCCAGTAGCCGGTTGGGAGGCAATGAGTCGAGGAATTGCTTTAGAAGCTCTATATTTTCATAGTTTTCCTTTTACAAGTGATAGAGCCAAGGAAAAAGTGATTGATTTGACAAAGGTTTTAAGCCAATATGGCCCTCCTATAAAACTACATATTGCTTTTTTTACTAATATCCAGAAAGCTATCCAGGAAAAATGTCCAGAAGAATATAATATAACAATCATGAGAAGAATGATGTACAAAATGGCAGCAAAAATTGCCGAAAAAAGAAATATAAAAGCTCTTATTACAGGAGAAAGTGTAGGCCAGGTCGCAAGTCAGACTTTAGAAAGTATGTATGTTATAAATAATGTTACTTCTATGCCAATTTTAAGACCTTTAATTTCTACAGACAAAACAGAAATAGTAAATAAAGCAAAAAAAATAGGAAGTTATGATATTTCTATTCAACCATATGAAGATTGTTGTACTGTCTTTGTTCCTGATAATCCAGTTACAAAACCTAGATTAAATAATACCCTTAAAGCAGAAAAAGACTTAAATATAGAAGAACTCATTGCAGAAGCAATTGAAAAAACAGAAACTTTAACTATAAATAAAGAAGATATAATTTAAAAGTATATTTATTTTGCTCATTTTACATACTATTAAAAAGAAAATATTTTAAAATAAAATGGGGAAATAAATTATGTTAATTGTAATTATGAGAACTACTATTCTTTATCTTTCAGTAATAATAGTTATAAGATTAATGGGAAAAAGACAAATTGGAGAATTGCAGCCATTTGAGTTGGCTATCACTATTATGATTTCAGCTCTGGCTGCTTTCCCTATGGAAGACATAGATATCCCGTTACTTTATAGCTTAATTCCTATCTTTCTCATGCTCTCTTTTCAGGTAATTATTTCTCAACTTTCTTTAAAAAGCACCTGGGTCCGCTCATTTATCTGTGGAAGGCCAACAATTTTAATTAAAAATGGAAAATTAGAAGAAAAAGAACTAAAAAAACTAAGAATAAGTTTAACTGACCTTTTTGAACAACTTAGAATGAAAGGTTATTATTCTCTTGAAGAAGTAGAATTTGCTATTATGGAAACTACTGGAGAAATAAGTATTATTCCAAATTCTAAAAAAAGAAATATTCGCATAGAAGACCTAAAGTTAAATGTAAGTCAAGAAAAAATTCCTATTCCCTTAATTATAGATGGAAAGGTAGAAGAAAAAAATTTAAAAGAAATTAATAAAGACAAAAATTGGCTAAAAAATAAACTAGCCAAAGATAATTTAAAAGCAAAAGATATATTCTATGCTGCCCTCGATACTTCTCATAACTTCATTTATCAGCCCCAAAAAAAGGAGAAGTCATGAAAATAAACATATTTGTCTCTTTATTATTAATTTTTATAATTATAGCCTCATTATATAGTCATAATTTCATCAATAAAGAAGTAGAAAAAATTGAAAATAACCTTAAAGAAATAAAAATTATAGTAGAAGAAAAAGATTGGCAAAAAGTAAATATTTCTAAAAAAAATTTAATAAAAAATTGGAAAAAAACTCAAGAGAATTTAAGTATATTTATCGACCATGAAGCCATACATGATCTAGATTTAAGTATTTCACAATTGAGATTATACCTAGAAGAACAAAATGAAAAAAAAGTTTTTGAAGAACTTAATCTATCTTTAACTTTATTAGCTGATATTAAAAAAAGAGAAAAAATAACTTTTTCCAATGTATTTTAGTCATTTAGCGTAAGTTTTCCTGTTTAATTTTGTTTATTAAATCCTTTATATTCTTTTTTTCAATATCAGGAATCATTATTTCCATAAGCTGATAAATATATAAAAATTGATCTAAAACTTCTTTTTCCTCTTTTTCATCTAAATGACCTATTTCAGACATAACTTTTTCGAGATTATCTCCAGTTTTATTTAAAGAGTTGATTAATGTTTTTACTGGTTTAGAATCATTTTTATCTTTAGAACTTAATTTATCATAAATTTTTTGTCTTTCTCTTTTTATCAAAATAGCAGCAACTGCTTCATCCATGGACATATGTAAATAATTTTGAAATAACTTTATAATCTCTTTACTTTCCTTTCGACTAAGATTATATTTTAATACATTGTTCAATATTGACTTTGTTTTAGTAGGATCACCAGTTTTATTAGCTAATCCTCTAGCTAAAGATATATGAGATAAACTTAGAGGGGAATCGTCATCTAATACTTCATCTTGATATTTTTTATCTACTTCTAAAATAGTTAACCACTCAGTTAAAGTTGTACGAGGAACTCCTAATTTCTTAGCTGCATCTTTTTTAGTTAAATTATTACTTTCTATAAATTTTTGTATTGATTTAGCTCTTTCTACTGCATTTAAATCCTGTCTTTGCAAATTTTCAACAAGTTGAATTTGATGAACTGTACTTTCAGTTAAATCTTCATCTAAAATCACAGCAGAAATTTTATCCTGAGTTCCTTTATTTTTAATAGCTCTATAACGACGCTCTCCAGAAATCAGCTGATATTTTTCTCCATCTTTTTTGACAATTATAGGTTGTAATTGCCCAACTTCTTTGATAGAATCAGCCAATTCTTTTAATTTCTCTTCATCAAAAAAATTTCTTGGTTGACCCTCTTCGATTTTTATATCATTTATAGCTAAATTGCGCAATTCCATCTTCAACCCTCCTAAAAGAATAACTTGAATTAAATAATTAGATAATGATAAGATAAATATATAAATAATAAAGGAGTGCAAATTATGACTAACAGAGATATTATAACAGAAAAACTTAAAAAAATTAATAAACTCATAGTGCAAAATGATATTTCAATGAAAAAATATACAACTTTTAAAGTAGGGGGAGAAGCTAAAATATTTATAACTCCCTTAACCATAGATGCCTTAGCTAAGTCTCTAAAAACTATTTATAAAAGTGATTATCCTTTTTTTGTGCTTGGCAGTGGTAGCAATATAATAGTAAGTGATAGCGGATATGACGGAATAGTAATTTATTTAGAAAAATTAAATCAAATTAATGTTAAAAATAATATTATTACTGCTGAAACAGGTTTAAGTCTTTCTAAACTTGCTAATAAGGCTAAAGAAGCTTCATTAAGTGGTTTAGAATTTTCTAGTGGTATTCCTGGTTCCCTAGGTGGAGCCTTATTTATGAATGCTGGTGCTTATGGTGGTGAAATGAAAAATGTTGTAGAAAGTGTCTTAACCCTTGATTACAAAGGAAATTATAAAGAAGTAAATGCTAAAAAACTAAATTTAAGTTATAGAAACAGTTTATTACAAAAAGAAAATTTAATAGCAGTTAAAGCTACTATTAAACTTCAAAAAGGAAATAAAAAAGAAATTGCTGCTAAAATGAAAGAATTAAATAAAAAACGCAAAGAAAAACAACCCTTAAGCTGGCCTAGTGCTGGAAGTATTTTCAAAAGACCCGAAAATGATTATGCAGGCAGATTAATTGAAGAAGCTGGCCTAAAAGGATATAGTATTGGTGATGCACAGGTTTCAAAAAAACATGCTGGATTTATAATCAATAAAGGCAAAGCAACTGCAAATGAAATCAAAGAATTAATTAAAAAAATTCAAGAAAAAGTATATAAAATGAGTGGAATTAAACTAGAAGTAGAGCCAAAATTTATAGGAAATGATATTTAATATATAAAAGGGGAGTTCAACTCCCCTTTTTAGAAATTAATTTTAGCTTTTCAGCTCGACTTAACTGTTTTATTTCATATTCTCTTTTCATAGCTAAACTTTTTGATTTCTTTTTTTCATGATATACAAGTTCAACTGGAGTTCTACCTCGAGTATATTTTGCACCTTTTCCTTCATTATGTTCATTTACTCTCCGCTCAAGATCAGTTGTATATCCTGTATATAAACTATTATCACTACAACTTAAAATATAAACATAATGCATCTTATTTTTAAGCTAATTCAGCATCATATTTAACTAAATCAAGCAAATGTTGTTTTTCTTCATCAACTAATTTTTTTAATATCTCATTAGTTTTTTCATTATTATATTCCATCATTTCTCTATAAAATAATATAGAATCTTTTTCAGCATTTATAGCCAACTCTAATACATCTTCTATAGAATTAATTCTATCTTCCACTTCTTCTTCAGCAGGAAAAACAGAAAATTCAATTAGAGCGCTTAAATAAGCACTCACTTCTTCTCCATAAACATAATCAGAATCAGTATCAGTCAATTCTTTAGCTTCATCAAGCATTTTAGAAAAGGTATTATAATGATCTTCCTCATCAGAAGCTAATTTTAATAATAATTCTTTCAAATCACTATTATCAGTCTTTTTAGCCTGATTTTGATAAAAATCTAAACCTCTTTTTTCAATATCTTTTGCCATTTCTATAACTTCTACAGAATTAAATTTTTGTGCTAACATAAATTATCTCTCCTTTTCTTTGTAACTTTATTTATTTAATTAATATTCTTCTATAGTAAACAATACTGGAAAAAAGGGAAATATCCTCCCTCTAGCAGGAATTAATCTACCTTATAATCATCTTTATTCATATTAATAGTTTTCGAATCATCATCTTTATTCTTTGTAGAAGGAGTATCATAATAACTTGATAAGAAATTCTTTAGAATAGGTATCATAACTACAAAAACAGCTATATCATCCAGTTGTCCTAAAATAGGAAAAAAATCACCAATAAGGTCAAAGGGAAGTATCAAATAAAATACTGGTACTAAAAAAAGAATCTTTTTCCAAAACTCTACCTCATCATCTCTCATAAATCTTATTATTTTAGCTATATAGCCTAAAGACCTCATTTTTACACTCCTTCAAATTATTATATAAAATAGACTAATTATATTATAACCCAAAACATCAATTAACACAAAAATTTTAGTTTTATAATTATTGTATATAATTATAAAATTTAGGAAAAATAATAACTAGATAGAGGTGAGATATGAATAATATTAATATCAAAAATATTATTATTAGAGAAAATGCACTTGATTATCCTTTAGGTAAAAAACTAAATAAGACTTTTAATAACCTTCCTGGAACTAAAGTACACATAGTTTCAAAAAGAGGAAAATTCCCCTTTAATTATGATTTAGATTTTATTAAAAAATTTCACAGAGCCAAAAAGACTATTGTAGTTTCGGTAAGAACTTTAAATAAATTTCAATCCTGTAAGCCTTCTGCTCATTATCAATTACCACTTATTAGTGGTTGCCCTGGACATTGTGAATACTGTTATTTATCAACTAATTTAGGAAAAAATCCTTATATTAGAATATATGTAAATTTAAATGAAATTCTTGCAAAAGCTAAAGATTATATAGAAAAAAGAAAACCTAAAGAAACTATTTTTGAAGGTTCTGCAACCTCTGATCCTCTACCAGTAGAGCAATGGACAAATTCATTAGCAAAAAGTATTAAATTTTTTAGCAAAGAAGAAAATGCTTCTTTTAGATTTGTTAGTAAATTTACTAATGTAGATTCACTTTTAAACATTAAGCACAATAGTAAAACAGAGTTTAGGTTTAGCCTTAATAGTAACTATGTAATAAAAAAATTTGAAAGAGGAATTCCTAAAGCAAATGAAAGAATAAAAGCAGCCTATAAAGTAAAAAAGGCAGGTTATAAAGTTGGTTTTTTAATTGCTCCAATATTTATTTATGAAAACTGGAAAATAGATTATTTAAATTTATTAAAAGAAATAAAAACTCAATTTAAAAATAATGGAAAAGAAATATTTTTTGAATTAATTAGTCATAGATTTACAAAAAGTGCAAAAGAAATTATAAAAAAAGCTTACCCTAAAACAGAACTTCCTATGGATGAAAATTTACGCGAATTTAAATACGGTCAATTTGGTTATGGAAAATATTTATATCCAAAAGAAACCCTCCAAAAAATGGAGGATTTCTTTGAAAAAAGTATTCAAGATATTTTACCTGAATCTAAAATAAAATAT
>JBNJDL010000092.1:0-8564 GCA_051744825.1 Bacillota bacterium
GCATTTGTTACAATAACAGCATCTGGATTTCTTCCTTCTCTTTCTTTTACTTGCTCAGATAATTCATAACCTAAAGTTTCGACTCCAGCTATTCCAAAAGGTGTATATAAAGAAGCATTAAAATATCCAGTATCTTCTAATACTCTTAAGAAAGTATAGAATAACTCTGGTCCTACTGTAAGTTGTAAAACTTCTGAACCATAAGCTTCACATTTACGACCTTTTTCTAAAATTTCTGGCTGACCTTTTTCTCTACTATCAAAAACTTCTTGAACTATAATACTATCTAAACCTCTCATAACTGCCTGTGAAGCAACAGCTGCACCATAGTTACCACTTGTAGCAGCTACTACTCCATCATAACCATGTTCTTGAGCATGATAAACTGAAACAGATGCTCTTCTGGCTTTATAACTTCCAGAAGGATTTGTAGCTTCATCTTTTACAAAAATACGCGCTCCCTTTCCTTCAGGTGAAAGTTTACGAGCTAATTTAGTAATATTTTTCATTTCAAGTAATGGAGTATTTCCAACTCCAGTTTCAGATTGAATTTCCACTATTTTATCTAATTTATAACCAACTTCTGACATCATTCTTTCATAATCAAAAGCTATATCACCTTGAGAAAATCTCTCATAATCTATACCTACTGCTTTTTTCATTATTTCATTATTTCTTGCCATTACAGATTCATAATCATTAGCTGCCATTATTATACCTCCTCATCCCTAATAATTTCTCGAATTTGTGGCCCAACTTTAAGTAATTCCTCAATTGGCTTCCCAAATTTATGATCATAAGAAGGTTCACTATCTTTTAAAATTCCTTTATGTCTTCTTCCAGTAAATGTCTCTATTTCTGCTTCTTCTCCAACTTCCGCATCATCTACTAAAAAACCTTTAACTCTTAATTCAAGTGGTACTTTAGCAGTATCTTCAGGAACTTGAGGTGCTCTTTCATCTGCAGATAAAACAATTTTATGAATTTCAACCCAACTACCAGCAGACACTTTTGCCATAAATTAATTACCTCCTATTGTGTTATTTTAAACTTAGAAATAATTAAATAAATAATTTGTACACAGTCCCTTTTTAAAAACAATTTTTAATATCAAAATTATTTCATTAATTCTTTAGGTAAAAAATATGGAACTCTTAAATCTTTCATTGTTACAAGCCCTTTTTTGGCTTCTACTACAGGTGGAATCATATTTACCGCAACAGCCTGTGTTCCTTTACCTCCTGGAATTTCTGGTTTAATACTGAGATTAACATCAGGATCTCCAATAATATTAATGTAATCACCAGTATCTACATCCTCTTTTTCTGGATGAATTTGTTGTGGATGTTCTAAAACTATAACTTCTTCTCCATCTTTCATACCATAAGCGATATGCTTACAACCTGCAACCATACCAGGCTCAACTGTAACATGAGGTGTTTCTCTATGTGTATTAGAAATTATAGCTTCTCTTGTTTCTTTTATTTCATCTAATTCTAATTCTAGACTATCAGCAATCATCTTAACGGATTCCTGGAACCCAATATGGCCAACAATACTACCATCTTCTAGACCTTTTTCAAATTCTTCTGGAGTAGTACCTACACCTTGTGTTTCCATTACTGTAGGTCCAAATGGTGAAAGGTCATTAATTCTTGAAGCTTCAATCTTTTCTACATCTAAACAAACTCCAGTCATAGCTAAAATCAAAGTATCTAAAACAAAACCTGGATTAATACCTGTTCCAAGTACACTTACTCCATTTTCTTTAGCCAAATCATCAATCTTTTTAGCTAATTCAGGGTTTTGTGCTTGAGGATAAGCCATTTCCTCTGCAATTGTAACTACATTAAGTCCAGCTTCAACCGCTTCTTTTATCATTGGAAAAACAACTTCTGTAAATGAACTTGTAGCAATTACTGCTAAATCGGCATTTTCTTTTGAATAATTAAATTCATCTACAACTTCTACTCCTAAATTATTACTATCAATAATTTCACCTAAATCTTTTCCTATCTTTGCTGGATCTTTATCAATTGCCCCCACCATTTTCATATCTTTTTTTGAATTAACTAATTTTGCAATTCCTGCTCCCATTGCACCTAAGCCCCAGGAAACTACTTTAATATCACTCATTTTTAAATTCCTCCTTGAAATTATATTAATTAACTAAATTTTGATTTTTTTGACTTGTAAAAAATTTAATACTAAAATTAATTTCTTTCATTATTAATATGCATATTCTATTCCATAGCAAAAAAACTTAATAATAAAGCAAAATACATTACAATTTACTTTTTTCGCAAAAATTTTATTAGTTTTATTGCAAAATTATTTTGCGATTTAGAATTGAATATTATATTTATCAATTCTATACTGTAAACTTTGTCTTTTTATACCTAAATTCTCAGCAGTTTTTGTAACATTACCATCATTTTCTTTTAAACTTTGAATTATTATCTCTTTTTCATATTTATCAATCATATCTGGTAATTTTTCTTCTTTATCTATATTTTTATCTTCTAAACTCTTTTCCTCTTCTTCTATATTAATTAAAAAAGGCTCTATATGCTCTTTTTTTATATATTCATCTCTACCAATTACATTTATAGCTCCCTCAATAACATGTTCAAGTTGTCGAACATTACCTGGCCATTCATATTTTTTAAACAACTTTAAAGCATCTTCACTTAAACCTTTAACTTTATAAGAAAATTTCTTATTAAATTTATTAATAAAATAATTTGCTAATAATTTTATATCATCTTCTCTTTCCTTCAATAATGGTAAATATAATAAAACTACTGCTAATCGATAATAAAGGTCTTCTCTAAGATCACCGTTTCTTATTGCTTTTATAGGTGGGGTATTAGTTGTGGCAATAATTCTAACATCTACTTTTATCTCTTCATCGCCACCAATGGGTCTTATCTTATTAGTTTGTAAAACTCGCAGCAACTTTGCTTGAAGGGTTGGTGACATTGAATTAATCTCATCTAATAATAAAGTTCCTCCATTAGCCTGCTCAAATAATCCATTTCTATTAACTGCGCCAGTAAACCCTCCTTTCCTAGTGCCAAATAAAATTCCTTCAAGTAAATTTTCTGGTAAAGCAGCACAATTTTGAGCTATAAAAGCATTTTCTTTTCTTTCACTTTCATTGTGTATACTTTGAGCAAATAGTTCTTTTCCTGTCCCTGTTTCTCCAACTATCAAAATTGATGAATCTGTTTTTGCAGCCTGTCTAGCATATTTAATTACCTTTTTTAATTTTGGGTTCTCTCCTTTTATATCTGAAAATGTATATAAATCATTTTCATCTTCTTCAAAATCTTCATTATTATAAAGCTTATCTTGTAATTTGTTAATTTTATTATATAAGTTTTTAATTTCAGTTATATCTTTTGCTATTTCTAAGGCCCATCTATTGCCATCATCAAATTCTATAGGAATAGTACTATTTATAGTAATAATTTTTTGACCATATTTATTTAAATATTCTTGTTGTTTATTATGTATTTCTTTACCCTCTACTAAAGTTTGTAATAAAGTGCTATTTTCCTCATCTAAAGATGGAAAAATATCTAATATTTTTTCTCCTACAACAGAATCTTTTTCCATATCTTCAAGTTCAGCCATTTTTTTATTATAAATAACAGTTTCTCCCTTTTCATTTACTACATGTATTCCTTCATTTATATTATTTAATATTTTTTCTAAATATTTTTCCTTAATATACTTTTTTTCTTCCATTGCTAAACCTCCTGTTCTGATGATGTTTTATTAAAAAATTTCCCGGGAAATAATTTTATAATATCTCTCTAAACACTCTTAGCCAATTATCTCTTTTTATTTTCACTATCTCTTCTTCCTTAAAGTTATTTTTTTCTAAAACTTTAAACAAATTAGGTAAGTCTCCTATATTATCTAATTTGTCAGGTGTTTCGCTAATGCCATCATAATCTGTCCCTAAAGCAATATAATCAATTCCAACAAGATTTTTTATATACTTTATATGTTCTACAATATCTTCTATTCTTACTTTTGAAGATTCTTTAATAAACTCAGGAGAAAAATTAATTCCTATTAAACCATTTTTCTCAGCTATTGCTTTTATTTGTTTATCATTTAAGTTTCTTTTATGATTACATAATCTTTTTACATTAGAATGGGAAGCGACAACTGGGCCTTTAGTAATTTCAATAACATCCCAAAAGCTTCTTGGTGTTAAATGAGAAAGGTCAATTATCATTCCTAAATTATTCATTTCTTTGATAAATTTTCTTCCAAATTCGGTGACTCCACCATTAGCTCTTATTTCATTTATTCCTTCAGCAATATGATTTCTATGATTCCAACATAAAGTAATTAATCTTACTCCTAATTTATAAAAGATACGTAAAATACTCAAATCTAAAATTCCATCAGCACCTTCTATGGCAAGTAGAGCAACTATTTTATCTTTTGAAGTAATTTTAGAAATATCTTCATATTCTTTAGCCAATTCTACTTCAGAATTTTTTTCTACTAAATAATTGAATTTGTCAATTAAATTTAAAGTTTTCACTAAAGCATCTTTTCCTTTTAAACATGAGCAAGCAGCAAATACTTCTAAACCAATCTTTCCTTTTTTTATTTTATGTAAATCACAGTGAAAATTTGTATTTTTATTAAATTTATAATTTTTATCACGTAAATAATTTAATAAAACATCGCTATGCCCATCAATTATATAATCTCTCATGATTTCACTCCTCATTTTTTCACTAATCACCAATTATTATTATAACATAATTTTAATGAATATAATAATAAAAAAAGAGATGAAAGGTTATTATACCTCTCATCTCAATTAAATTATTATATCTATTTATCAATTTTAATTTATTTTACTTCCAGGAATCTAATACCTCTTCAAGAGGAGTAAATTCTTCATCAAATGCATCAGCTACTGCCTTATAAGTAATATCTCCTTTATATACATTTAATCCTTTTGCTAATGCTTTATCATCAAGAAGTGCTTTCTTATATCCCTTATTAGCTAGGTCTAAAGCATAAGGAAGAGTTGAATTTGTAAGTGCAAAAGTTGAAGTTCTAGCTACTGCACCAGGCATATTAGCTACTGAATAATGTACAACACCATGTTTTTCAAATACAGGGTCATCATGAGTTGTTGGATAAGTAGTTTCAATACAACCACCTTGGTCAATAGCTACATCAGCAATTACAGATCCTTCTTTCATTTCTTTTATCATATCTTCTGTAACTAGATGAGGAGCTTTAGCACCAGGAATTAATACAGCGCCAACTACTAAGTCAGCATCTTTAATTTCTTCCTGAATATTATATTTATTTGACATTACAGTTTTTACTTCTCCACGGAAAATGTCATCAAGTTCTCTCATTCTTTGAGGATCAATATCCATAATAGTTACATCTGCACCAAGGCCAACAGCCATCTTAGTTGCATTAAGCCCAACAATTCCTCCACCAATAACTACAACTTTACCAGGATTAACTCCAGGTACACCACCTAAGAGAGTTCCACTTCCTCCTTGTGGTTTTTCTAAAAATCTAGCTCCTTCTTGAGTAGCTAATCTTCCTGCAACTTCACTCATAGGAGTTAAAAGTGGAAGTGAGCCATCATCAAGTTGAATAGTTTCATAAGCTATAGATACTACATTTTTTTCTCTTAAAGCTTCAGTTAATTCTTTTTCAGCTGCTAAGTGAAGATAAGTATAAAGAATTTGTCCTTCTTTAAAATAACCATATTCTTCTGGAAGGGGTTCTTTTACCTTCATAATCATATCTGCTTCATCAAAAACAGCTTTTGGACCTTCAAGCATCTTTGCGCCAGCATTCACATAATCTTCATCAGAAATTCCACTACCTACACCAGCACTCTTTTCAATAACAACTTCATGTCCAGCATTTGTTAATGCTTCTACTCCTGAAGGCACAATTGCAACTCGGTTCTCATTATTCTTTATTTCCTTAGGTACACCAATAATCATTAAAAATTCCTCCTTTAAATTATGTTAATAAAAACTTAATTTTGACCTAATATTACTATTCTTTATTGTAATATTAAATCCTTCTTTAAAAGTATAACTTTTTTAATATTAAAAGTCTAATAAAATTTTATTTTAATATTTTTATAATATAAATATGCATATTTTATACCATCTTTTTTTTGCTCTATTATTAAATTAAAGTAGATTTATCAACAGTTTTATAGATGAAATATTTTATTTTAATTTAAAATGCAAAAAATTTAATTAATAAGCGCAAAATATATTTTCACTTTTTAGTATTTTACTTGCATAAAATTATTTTTATTATTATAATTAAAAAAATAGAAAGGTTTTAAAGGATGATAATTAATGGAAAAAAATAATAATTATTATTTAGTTATAAGTATTAGTGTTGCCCTTGCTTCTCAAATAAGTATTAGTCTTTTTGATAGTTCTTTTAGAATATCTGGAGGAGTTATAGCTTTTTTTATTTTACTTTATTTTTTTGATACTATTGACCCTCTTAAAGCCGGAATTTATGTTGGGGTTGCAGTATTTATATTTAGAGTGTTAATTTTTTCTTTTGAAAGTGGAAGTTTTTCAACTGCTATATTTCACTATTTAGCAAGTATTTTATTCTACTTTGTTTACTCCTTTTTATTTATTTTTAAATTAAAGAAAATATCTATAAATAAAAAGTTTAAATTTTTCTTTATGATAATCTTAGCTGATTTAACTGCAAATTTTACTGAAATATTATTTAGAAATCTTTTATCTTTAATAAATATTGATTTAAATCTTTTACTTGCTATTTTAATAGCTGCTATTATAAGATCTGTTATTATTTTATTAATATTAAATTTATTGAAATATTATAAAATCATCTTTATTCGTAAAGAAAAGTTAGATAGATACAGAGAATTAATGATATTGTCTTCTAAACTAAAATCTGAACTTTACTGGTTACAAAAAAACAAAAATTATTTGGAAAATATAATGAGTTCAGCTTATAATCTCTATGATAATATTGAAAATAATAAAAATAAAAGTAATTGGGCTATTAATTCCTTAAATATAGCTAAAAATATACATGAAGTTAAAAAAGATTATAATTTAGTATTAGAAGAATTAGAAAATATTACTCAAGAAAAAACTAATAAACATGATTTATATTTAAGCGAATTAATAGATATTTTAATAAACAGTTATAATCATAAAAATTGCAAAATTAATTTTATATCAGAAATAAATAAAGATTTTATTGTGAAAAAAGATTATTATTTAATGTCAATTTTAAGAAATATATTAAATAATGCTCTAGAGTCATTAGATAAAGAAAAAGATAAAATTAAATTTAAATATTTTAATGATAATAATAAACACGTTTTTGAAATTTCAGATAATGGAAAGGGGATTGAAGAAGATAACTTAGATTTAATATTTTCTGCAGGCTTTTCTACTAAAATAGACTATGAAACTGGAGAAATTAACAGAGGTCTAGGATTAAGTATAGCTAAGGATATTATTAATAATATATATGAAGGTGAAATAAAAGTTGAATCTAAAGTTAACAAAGGTAGCACTTTTCAAATAGAAATTCCTGAGAAAAAACTGGAGGTATAAAAAGTGAAAATTTATATCGTAGAAGATGACTTCAATATAGTAAAAATTTTAAAACAAATTATTGAAAATAAAGAATTAGCTAATATTGTAGGTTATTCATTAAAAAGTAATAAAGCTAAGGAAGATATTTTAATTATAAAACCTGACATAGTTTTAATAGATCTTTTAATGCCTAAAAAAGATGGAATAAAGTTAATGAAAGAAATAAAAAGAGAAAATAAAAATATTCATTTTATAATGATATCACAGGTAAATCAAAAAGAAATGATAAGTAAAGCTTATAAAAATGGAGTAGATTTTTATATTTCTAAACCAATCAATGCTGTAGAAGTAGAAAATGTAATAAAAAAAGAAATGAAACTAATTGAAGAAAATTTAGTTCTAAACAAAATAAATAATATTGTAAATGATACTTCTGTTAACGATAACAATAATAAAGAAAAAGATTATAAAAATAATATCAAAAAAATATTAAATGACCTTGGAATTTTAGGTGAAAATGGAAGTAAAGATATAATAAATATCTGTAATTACTTAATAAAAAAAAATAAAGATATGGCGGATTGTACTATAAAAGAAATTTGCAGTAAATTTAATGATAATTATAAGTCAATAGAACAAAGAGTAAGAAGAACTGCCACTAAGGGTCTTATCAATTTAGCCAATCTTGGAGTTGAAGATTATATGAACGAAAAATTTCAAAAATACGCTAATGGTTTATATAGTTTTAAAGAAGTAAAAAAGGAAATGGATTATATAAGAGATAAAAGAAATAAAAGAGCAAAAATAAACTTCAAAAAATTTATTGATGGCTTAATTTTTTATAGTACTGAATATTAATATTTAATATGAAATAATTTTATTACTTTTTGTTCTTTTAAGTTACTATTTGTTATCCTCCTGTTATTATATAATTGTTAAGATAAA
>JBNJDL010000093.1:0-8552 GCA_051744825.1 Bacillota bacterium
TGGAAAAGGGATAAATATTAATAAAGCATTCTGGAAAATCCTCTTCTAATCTTCTTCCACCCCGGGCAAAATGATAATTTTCTTTTACTATTTCTTTTGCCTTATCAATATATCCATTATAGGGATAAACAAAACTATTAACTTTCAATCCCATTTCTCTTAATTCCAATTTAGAATCTATAATTTCTTTTTCCATAGATTTTTGAGTTAAAAAAATATAAGTGTTTTTACTGAGATAATTGTTTTTTAATTTATCTTCTAATTCCCAATATCTTATATCATCATTTTCAACTAATTGATTAAATTTAATTACTTCTCCTATCCCTTTTTTTGAATCATAAATATAATATTCATATTTACTTTCAATTAAATTTGGGTTTTTTACCCTGATTTTTTTATCCCCTTTATAGCTCTCACTTGTCAAAGTATTATAAATTAAAGCTGAGTGATATTTTCCATGACTGGCTATTTCCCATCCATTTTTTTCAAGTTTAATAAGGTCTTCTTTTTTTAAGTAATTATCATTACCAATAGTTGAAGAATTTACTGCAGATACTGCAGGAACATTATATTTTTGATGGACTGGAAAAGCGTCTTCAATATCTTCTATATGACCATCATCATACACAAATATAATTGCCGGTAATTGCTCCTGAGCAAATAAAACTTGATTATTTAAAAAAAATAATAATAACACACATAAAATTATAAATAAATTTTTATTTATATTCATCTTATTTTCCTCCACAAAATATTTTATTAATTATTTATTTTTTATTTAAAATAGATAAGGCCCCTTATTATTTAAGGGACCTATTATAGTAAAAAACTAAAGTTCAACATTTATTATATTTTCATTTTATCACAGCTATTTTTACTTATCAATAACTATTTTTTCTCCATTTTTATAAACTGAATCCACTTCAAAAATATCTTCTATCTTTTTATCAGGCTTTCCATTGATAACTACCATATTAGCCAATTTCCCTTCATTAATTGAACCAAGGCTATCAGCTAATCCCATAAGTCTTGCCCCATCCATTGTTGCAGCTTTTAAAGCTTCCAATTCTGTCATACCATTTTCAACCATCATTTTTATTTCAAAGGTATTTTTTCCGTGTTTATTAAAAGGGGTTCCAGCATCAGTTCCCATGGCAATTTTTACTCCTGCTTTTTTGGCTTTTTGAAAACTTTCTGCGTGAGATTTCATTACTTTCTTAGATTTTTCTACAGCAAACTTTGGTACTCCCCCTTCTACTCCAGCATCTATTATCCAGTATGGAGCGGCTAAAGTAGGTACTAAATATACATCATTTTTTAACATTAATTCTATAGCTTCATCATCAAGAAAAATTCCATGTTCTATTGAATCAACTCCGGCTCTTAAGGCATTTTTTATACCTTCAACACCCTGAGCATGAGTAGCTACTTTTCTATCAGCTTTATGGGCTTCTTCACAGGCAGCTCTCATCTCCTCTTCTGTTAGCTGTGGAGAACCAGGTTCAACTCCTTCAGTCATTACACCACCTGTAGCCATAATTTTTATTTGGTCTACACCTTCTTTTAACTGTTCTCTAGTTGCCTTTCGTACTTCTGCAGGGCCATCTGCTTCTCTCCCAAATAAATGACCATGTCCTCCGGTCATTGTAATTAACTTTCCGGATAGCTGCATTAATGGACCAGGGATCAAATCATCTTTTATTGCATCATTTAAACCCTTTTCAAGATATTCAACTCCACCCATATCACGAATAGCAACAATACCAGCTTCCAAAGTTTTTTTCATAAAATCAGCAGCTTTAAGTGTTATTGTTGAATGAGAATCTCGCTCAAGAGATCCAAAAGGATCTGCTGAGGCATCAAAAAGAGAATGTATGTGTGCATCTACCAATCCAGGAATTAGTGTTTTTCCTTTCAGGTCTATAACCTTATCAACCTCAACTTCTTCATTTTCTCCAACATATGTAAATTTATCACCTTCAACAACTACCACTTTATTTTCAACTACTTCTTCATTTTCTACATCAACTAATCTCATATTTTTAAAAAGCTTTTTCATATTATCTACTCCTTTTTTAGATATATTCAATTTCAATTTTATCCTAAAAAGTTAACAAAAATTCCTGCCAAAACAACTGATGATATAGTTACAGTTACAAAACCAGCAACTAACATTTTAGGTAATATATGTTCTAATATTGCTTCTTTTTCTTTCTCATTTTCACTTACACCTTCTGCTGCTTCATGTGAAATTATATAAGTTCCAGGAAAACCATAAAGGGCAGAAAAACCAATTGACATTCCCATTTTTGCTGAAAATCCTAATAATTTACTTATTAATCCACTTAATATTGCAATACCAATAGAACCAGCTGCTAAAGTTACAACTATTGGTAGTAATAGTTCTAAAACAAGTTCTGGTGTTGCTTTAGTTAAGTTATTCATTACAACAGCTAATAGGGCAACCATACCTAATCCAAAGGCATTTGCCTTTTCCATAATTCCTTCTTCTAAAAATCCAATTTCTCTAGCAAAAATTCCTACAATTAAAGCCATTACAAATTTATGAATAATACCTCCAGTTAAAGCTGCTAATTGTACTGAAATAAAAGCCATAATACCTAATTTCGCTAATAATATAAATGATGTTTGTAAATTCTCAGGTAATGGTGGAATAATTTGATATGCTGGCTTATCTTTTTCCTTAGCACCTTCAACTTTTATTTCTTTTTCTACATCACTTTGTGTTAGTTCTTTTTTATCTTCTAAATTATCAACTACATCTTGAGCTTCTCTATTAAGCAAATAAGAAGTTAAAGGATAACCAATAAAACCTTGAATTACTACAAGTAAAGTTGCTAATACTGCCATATTGTCCATACCTAAAGCTGAAGCCTCTTCTGACATTATGAGTGCTGCTACTATTCCTCCCGAAATAGGTGGTGCGGCAACAATAGCAGTATCTTTTCCAACAATAATACTGGCTAATAATAAAACAAAAATACCTACTCCTACTACTGCAGCTAAAGCAATTAATACTGTTTTCCACTGTTCTTTTAATTCATCAATATTCATTAAAGTTCCCATATGAGTAATTAAAAAGGCAACTAAAACCCCTCCAAGTTTGATTAAAGCTGCATCTTCAAAAATACTTGTAGGTAAACCTAACCAAAAAGCTACTAAAAAAATTAATGAACTAACAAATAGCATTGATAAAAGTGCATTAGTCTTAGCTGAAAAAATATCACCGATGGCAAATACAATTAAGATAACTGTTAAAGCTCCTACTCCTGACATTCTAACTCCTCCTTAAAATATTTAGTTATTTAAAGTGTTAGTGTATTAGTGCAAATTGTAACATATAAGAAATTAATTTCAAGGAGAAGTTAAAATTCTTTATTTATTAAATATTATTATTTTTCAGAATTTATTGTGCAGGAAGGAAATCACTTAAAATCTAAGTGATAAACAACTTAATCCTCCATCAATTTTTCTAAATTCTGATACATTTACAGTTTTTGTCCTAAAACCTTTATTTTCAATAGCCTTTTTGGTCTTTGGAAATCCAGCAGGAACAATAACATAATCATTTACTCTAATGCAATTTGAAGCATATCCTTCCTTTTCACTCACTTTAATTTTCTTATAATTAGTAAAAATATTTTTGTCTGCAAATAATTCAGTAATGAGTAAGGTATTATCTCCAATATAACTCATTCCAGTTTTTAAATGCAAAATTCCATCAAACTCTACTATATCACCTGTATAACCAAATATATTTAAATAATCTAATAACTGCTTTGCACCTTCTTTGTTTGTTCTATCAGATATTCCTATATAAAAATGATTATCTACCTGCATTACATCTCCACCTTCTAAAGTACCAGGTGCCTTTATTTCAAAAATTTTATCTGAAGAATAATATTTCTTAATGGTATTTTTAATATCATTTACTTCTTTTTTTCTGCTTTCTGCTCCAGGATTTGTGATAATTGCACATTTATCAGTTAATACTGCAGGGTCTTCAACAAAAGTTGAATCAGGAAAATTTTCATCTGCTTCCAAAATTTCTACTTCTACTCCACATTCTTTAAGTGTCTTAACATAGTTTTCATGCTCTTTTAAAGCTTTTTTATAATCTGGTTTTCCTAAATTTGCTGTTGTAATGCCATTAACCATTGTTCTGGCAGGTTTTTTAACAATTGCATTTTTAAATTTCATTTTATCACTCCATTTTAATTCATTAATTTTTTATTTCTTCTTTCTGAAATTAATTGATTAGCTTCATCTATCCATTCATAACTTCTATATTTTCTCCCAACCCAAATAGCTCTTACTACAAAGTCAGAAGCTAAACCAATATATACTCCCATTAAACCTAAACCAAAAATAATCCCAAGTAAATAACTCAAAGCTAATTTAAATATTGTTTGACTAAAGAGGTTAGCATATAGTGGACTTCTAGTATTACCAGCACCATTTAATAATCCAGCAAAAACACCATAAATTGTTAAAATTGGAGCTATCGAACTAAAGGCCCTTAAGAAATTAATTGCTATATCAATAGTAGCTTGATCATTTGAAAAAAGGTGCACAATATATGGTGCAGTAATAAATATTATTACACCTAAAGTTCCAATAGTAAATATAGTTAACCAAATCATAGCTTTAGTAGTTTTTTTGCTTTCTTCAGCTTCTCCTGCTCCTAATTTCTGGCCTGTTAATATAGTTGTAACTGTGTAATAAGAACGGTGCATAGGAGCAATTAACTGTTGATATATTCTTCGTGCAATATGATAAGCAGCACCAGCTTCTGTACCAAAGGTTAAAACTAAAGAATTAAAGGGAAAAGTTATTAAACTTTGATACATTCCCTGCATTATTTTTGGCATACTTACTTGAAATAACTGCTTAATTATTGTAAAATTCCAATCTTTTGAAGGTAATTGCAAACTAAACTGACTTTTATTACTCATAAATATTGCAAAATATATTACTGCAGATAATAATTTGGCAGTAAATGTTCCAATCCCAACTCCTATAACTCCATAATTAGGAAAAGGACCTATACCTAAAGCCAATACAACTGATAAAGTTATGTTAATTACATTACCAACTATCTCTACAATCATAGGAGTTTTTGTATCTCCAGTGCCCTGTAAAGCTCTAGATGAAATAACAGTTATTAGTCTAAATGGAGCAGCTGAAAACATAATAAGTAAATATTGCGCTCCTAATTCAATAACTTCAGGTGCAGCACCTAAAATAGATATTAATTTATCAGGAATAAGCCAGCCAATAATAATAAAAGGTATACCTATTATAAAACTGGCAAATAAAGCTTGACTTAAGACCTCATTTGCATTTCTTTGAGCATCTTCAGCATCACCACCACTTTCCTGAGAAATCATGGATATACTTCCAGTTCCTAAGCCAAGTCCAATGCGAAGAACTATCATTTCCCAGACATCACCTAAACCAACTGCAGTAACTGCAGCTGGTCCAAAATAACCCATCAAAATCATATCAGTAGTTCTCATTGCGGTAGTAAATATGTGGTTCAAAAATACTGGCCATGCTAAAATTAATGCTTCTTTCCAGACAGGAAAATATATTGCAAAATTTGACATAAATATTAACAACTCCACTTATTATTAATGTTTTAAAGAATTAAACCTTATTATTTATTATACACTTCAAATATTCATTTTTCAAAATATCCTTATTTTAAATTATATTTACAAATTTTTAATATACCCTTAATTAAACTTAAACTACTACTAATTAATACCCAGCTAACTATCCCTGGCATTAAATAAAAAGCAGGAAGAAATGCAAAACCTCTATTAAAGATATTTATAAAAACTAATGGGATTCCAAAAATCAAAAATAAAGGTATAATAAAATCTAATGATATATTTATATATAAACTTAACTTAGATTTGTTTTTCATTTTCTTTTTCCATTTTTTTAAATTAAATAAATGGTATAAATCTTTTACTATTGTTAAAATAGCGATTATAGCAAGAATTAGAAATATAGCTCCTAAAGGGATAAAATTAATTTCTGCAGTATTTAAACCAGGGTTTATTAAGACTTTAAGAATATTATCTACAAGTTGATTATTAGAAATTATATTATAAACAAAATGATTTTGATTTATTAACAATATTACTCCTATATTTTTTTCTGGAATCATTGCCATATTAGCAGAATAAGTATAAAGTGATCCTCCATGCTCAATTATTTTATATCCAAATTTTTCTCCAATATTCCAACCCATTGCATAACCAAATTCTTTATTATTATCTGGACTTTGCATTTCTTTAATATTTCCTTCAGAAAGTAATTTTCTTCCTTTATACTCTCCTGTCTGCTGAAAAATAAGATACTTAGCCATATCATTTGCTGTAGATACAATATATCCTGAGGGTAGTGAATGCTTCTCAAATTTACCTTCCTTTTTAAGTGGAAAAGAAAAAAAGGCTAAATGTCCTGTTGGAACTTTTTCTTCAACTATTTCTTTGCTCAAATAAGTATTATTCATTTCAAGAGGGGTCAAGATATTTTTCCTGATATAATCTTCATAACTCATATCAGATACTGTTTCAATTATCAATCCTAATATATTATAATTTGGATTAAAATAATTAAACTCTTCCCCAGGACCATAACCTAACTTCATCCCCATTAAATCTTTTACTCCCTCTTCAATAGATAAATCCCCATCTAAAAACGCCATATATTCTTTTTCACTCATACCACTTTTATGATGTAAAAGATGACGAAGAGTAATTTCACCGTTATAACTACCTTTATCCACTTCAAAAAAATCTAAATATTTATTTATTGGATCATCAAGATTCAACTTTCCTTCTTCAACTAATTGCATAATAGCTAATGAAGTAAAAGATTTACTTATTGAACCTATAAAAAGAGGAGTATCAGCAGTTATTTCTCTATCATTAAATCCATCTGATTTTTCAAAGCCTTTGCTATAAATTATTTCTCCATCTTTTACAGCTGATACTGCAATTCCAGGAATGCGGTTTTTTTCAATAGCTTTATTTACAACTATATCAATTTTTTTACTAATATCATCAGTATCAGCCTTATTTGAATAACATTTTTGAGATAATGTAATCACTGAAAAAATAAACAAAATTACTATAATCCATATAAAAAATTTTTTCAATTAGCTTCCTCCTGTCAACTAAATTTTAACCTTCTATCTCCTTCCGGTATATCTAATTTGTCTAAATAATCAACCTGCATCTTCTCTAATAATAAAAGTGAATTAAAAGATAAATCTGAAACATCCATCCAATCTAATTTACCCAATTTTTATCATTCTTTCTTATTTCATTCCTCATTTCTCTATTTTTTAATTGAATTATATTTATTATAAAATGTAATTTCTTTGATATCTTTTTTTACTGTTGTTTTAGTTTCATTTTTTGGATAACCAAATGCAATAATTTCTCCTATATATAATTATTTACAAATCTACATTTTTCTTCTCTATGTTTTAAACTACTTTTTTTAGGAAAATGGTTTTCATAAGACCAGCAGGTGCTTAAGACAAGAAGTATAAATAAATTTTGAGCTACAATTAATTTTGATTCAGAAAATTTATTACTAAATACAGAAATCATATTATCTAAAGCTCTAAAATCACCTAAACTTTCAGTAATAGTTATTTGGTTATCAAGAAAACGGGCTGATTCCATGACTGAAATACCTATTACACCTTTGGGATCAATTGCCTTCCATCCTTTATTTTCATTAAAAAGTATATTCCAATGGTGAAGATCTCCATGTAAAAGAACTTTTCTATAATTCATTTTTTCTATATCATAAAATATAGTCTCAGCTTTATCTATCAAATTAAGCATATCTTTATCCATTTTATTTTCTTTTTTTGCTCTATTAAATGCTTTATTTATCCAATCTTTATAGTCTGGGAATAAATCATTATCTTCAATTTCAACTGGTAGTTTATAAGAAATATCTGCTGCAATTTCAAGCCATTTATCATTATTTGCAGTGAGTAAATTATCACCTGGAATAATCCTTTCAAGTAGTATAGTTCCTCTTTCTTTATCATAATCATATACCTGACATATTAAATCATCTTTAAAATAAGATAATGCTTTCAACTCAGTAATAAATTCTGTGCTAGGTATAGCTATTTTTAAAACTACATCTCCATAAATAGATGATTTTGCAGTACAAATAAAATTAAATGACAAATCTTTTACAATAGATAGATTTGATAAATCCCATTTTTGCTTAGATTTATCAATTATATCAGGTAATTCACTTAACCACTTATTTCCTTTCTGCCCAAAAACTCTTATTATCTTATCTTTGAAAAATTCTGGTATAATCATTATATGATATATTTAGAAAAAGCTTCATTAAGTTTTTCTTTATCACTTTCTATAATATAGTTAAATTCATTTGCTAAATCATTATAATTATCTCCAAATTCTTTCCAAAAATCTTTTTTAAATTTCTTTAAACTAAAATTATCTTTTAATTTATCTTTG
>JBNJDL010000094.1:0-8495 GCA_051744825.1 Bacillota bacterium
ATCCCTTAGCTTCTGCAGCTCGTTTATTACGCTATGTATTTTTAATACTGGGAGGGATAATGGGGTTATTTGGAATTCAATTTGGTTTTTTATTACTTATAATTCATTTGAGTTCTCTCAGATCTTTTGGGCAACCTTATTTTCAGCCATTTGGCCCATTAATTCTTCAGGATATAAAAGATTCTATTATAAGATTTCCTTTATGGCTGAATATAACTCGTTTAAAATTGTTTGGAGGTAGAAATCCTAAGAGGCAAACTAAAAAACAAAAACCTCAAAATTCTGAAGAAAAGAGGAAATCAGATGAATAATGAAAAAATATCTCCCCGTCAGTTATGGATTATTTTATTTTTAATTCGTTCAATTATAATTGTTTCAGATCTTCCAGTTTTAACTTCTGGTAATGCTTTACAGGATGCATGGATTTCAGCTATTTTGTTATTTTTTACTTCAGAAATTTTTGTTATACTCATTACTGTATTAGATCTAAAATTTCCAGATAAAAATTTAATTGAATATACAGAAGAAATTTTTGGTAAATGGGGAGGTAAAATATTTTCTTTGCTTTTCATATTTATTTTTATTCAATTTGCTGTAATAGAAACGAGATTATATGGGGAATTATTAACTACTTATTTTTTACCTCATACACCAATTTTAGTTATTGCAGGGTCTATATTGATAGTAGCAATTTTTTGTGTTTATCAGGGAATAGAAGTACTTGCCAGAACTGCTGATTTTCTTTTCTTGTTAATGATTATAGCTATATTGGGTATAATATTTATTCCACTTGGATATGTAGATTTAATTAATTTACAACCAGTTTTTGTTCGAGGTTGGAAGCCAATATTTAGTGGTGTTATTACTCCTACCTCTTATATTTCTCAAATCTGGGTTTTAGGAATGCTAAGTATTAATGTTACAGGAAAAAAAAGATTTTTAATTCCAATTACATCAATTGGAACATCTTTATTAATCTTAATCATTATCTCTGCAATAACTGTTGGTGTTGTTGGGGCTTATCCTGCATCTAGATCAACATTTCCTATATTAACTTTATTAAGATCAGTAAAAGCAACGAATTTTCTACAGAGAACAGAGGCTTTGATAATTTTTGGCTGGGGGATGGGTTTTTTTATTGCACTTTCGACTTATCTATATTGTGGAGCTAAAAGTTTATCTCAGGTATTAAATCTAAAAAATTATAAGATTACAATAATACCCCTTTCTATACTAATACTATATTTATCTTTGTATGTTTTTGAAGATATTTTTACACTTTATAAATATATAAGTCCAGAGAATTATTATATTAATGGTATCATTTTTCTAATAGTACCGCTAACATTTTTGTGGTTGGGTTATGGGTTAAAAAGCTTAGTAAAATTAGATGGTGGTAATAATGAAAATTGACTTTAAAAAATATATAATTATTTCATTGGCTTTTTTCTTAATTTTCCTCACAGGTTGTTGGGACAGGAGTGAACCTGAAGATGAGGCATTGTTTATAGTGGGGGGTTATGATTATAATCCAGAAACAAATATGTATAAAATTTTTGGAAGTATTGAAAATATGTCTTTTGAAGGAGGAGGCTCTGGAGCGGGAAATGATGCTCCACCATTTTGGGTAGTATCTGCCTGGGGAGAAACGTCTACTGATGCTATTGCAAATATTAGTAAAAAAATAAGTAAAAATATTAACTATAATCATTTACATCTGTTATTACTATCAGAAACAATAGTTCAAAATAAGGGAATAATTCCTGTGATGGATTCTCTAGCTCGCACCAGACAGAGTAGACCTATTGTGGAAATTGCTGTAGTTAAAGGTGATTTAGAAAAAATGATAAAAGGAAGTATTCCCATAGAAAATACTATTGGATTGGGGTTAACAAAACAAATAAAAACTAATAAAGAAAGATTGGGAACAGCAATAAACCAAAGTGCTAGACAATTTTTGCAAAAACTTTCAACTCCGGGAATAGAGCCAGTTGCTGTTTGTCTTGAATTAATAAATTCAGACTCACAAAAAGAGGAGTCAAATTCTGATTCAAAGCCCCAAAAAGACCAAAAGCCATTTGTGAAAATATCTGGTCTTGCAGCATTTAATAAAGATAAATTGGCAGGATTTATTAATGACCGAGAAACAAGGGGTTGGAACTGGATTAGTGAACAGAAGGCGAATGGAATTATTAATGTGTTATACCCTGGAAACGAGGGTAAAGTATCGATAAATTGTAAAAGAACTTCTGTAAAAATAAAACCTTATTTTATAGATAAAAAGCCACAAATTAAAGTGGAGCTAGAAGTAGAGGGCAGAATTGATACCATAACAGGAAACAGTAACATAAGGGAAAAGTCATATTTGACTCAGAGTTTAGAAAACAGAATGGCTGAAGCAATTCGTAATGATATTAAATTGTCTTTAGAAAAAGCAAAAAAATTGAGAACTGATATTTTTGGTTTTGGTAATAGTTTCTATAGATTAAAATATGATAAATGGAAGGAAATAGAAAAAAACTGGGGTGAAACTTTTGTCAATTTACCAGTAAAAATTGAAGTGAAAACAACAATCAAAAGAGTTGGTTTAATAAATAAAAGTATTTTCTAAAGCAGGAATTATAATAAAAGAATATAAATATAAATAGTAGAGGGAGGTATAATTAGGCGATGAAAAAAAGATATTTTATATTTTTCTTTTTATTTATTTTTATTTTTATATCTACTATTTCTCTAGATGCTCAAGATTATAAGATTAGCAATTATGATCTAGTAATAGAAGTACAGGAAAATGGTGAATTTTTAATTACTGAAAAAATATCTTATGATTTTTTAGAAGGGAAGTTTTCTAGGGGATATAGAGATATTACTGATAGTGGTTTAAAACATTTAGAATTTATTTCTTTAAGTGGAGTTTATACTAATATAAAAGATAAAAGAGTAGTAGAAGATGATGATGGCTTGAAAATAAATTGGACATATCCTGAAACTAGTGATAGTGCAGAATTTGTTCTTGAATATAAGGCCAAACAAGCTTTGAAGTCTAATGATAATAAAAATATAATAAATTTTACTGTTATAGATGATAAGTGGGAAAAAGCTTTTCGTGATATTGATATAAATATTAAATTTCCTGATAAAGTTTCAGGAGTTTCTATCGAAAGTAAAGGTGATTTAGTAGAAAAAGATGGTAGAGAGATAAGTATTAATTATGACTATTTAGATGCTAATGAAAGTTATGATTTGTATGTAGAATTTGATAAAATTATTGATACTGATTATGCACCTATACGTTCACCTTATTTTTACCCTTCTATAATTGGCTTTATTTTAGGTATAATTACAATTATTTATTCTTTATTTAAGGGGTATAAAACTAATACTTCTGCTATTAATAGTTCTATAAAATTAGATGATTTAGATTTTATTGAGCTAGGTAGTTTATATTATTCTAAATCTAAGAAAAAAAGAAGAGGTATAATTGCAGCTGTTTTATCCCTGGCTCAAAGAGGAAATTTGAAATTAATAAATAAAATTACTAAAGATAATACTAATTCACATAAAAGCAATTTATTAGTTAAAATATTATCTAAAAATGGCCTTAGTGATAATGAAAAAGAATTAGTAAAAGTCTTAGAAAATAATGAAAATTTAAGAGAAATACTTAAAAAACAAAGTCATATAAATAAAGTTATTAACCCTACTTTAAATAATCTTAAAGAAAAAGGCTTTATTAATAAAAAAGGTGGTACAGATAGGTTAGTTACTATTTTTGTTGCTTCTTCTTTTTTAGTAATTGCTTTTATAGCATTTGTGTTATCTATATTTATGGAAATACCCTTTTTAATAGGTATAGCTATATTTTTACTATTATTTAGTATATCGAGATTTATTAGTTCTTTCTTTATTTCCATATTAACTTCAGAAGGTATGGCTTTAAGTGAAAAAATTGATGAATTTTTAAGTCATAAAAGTAAAATCTTCATTGAAGAAAAAAATAATTTAGTTAAAGAATTTTTTGATGAGCTCCCATATTTAATTCTTGAAGAAAAGTTTGAAAAAAAATACGAAAAGTATTTAAGCAAATTACCTGAAAGAAAAAAAATTAATAAGCCATCCTGGATAATCTATGATTTCTCTGAGATTGATAAAAATAATTATAATTTAAATATAAATAATCTTATTTCAGATATTCTTAAAAATTCAATTTATACTAAAATCGATACTAAAACAGATTCTAAAACAACTAAAAAAGATGAAGAAAAAGCAGTTAGAGATTGATTCTAACTGCTTTTATATATTAATCTTCACAATTATTATTTATTTTGGGTTTAGTTTTTGCTTTAATAATTTTACCAAATTCATTTACTTTAAGGTTTATATTTTTTCTTCCTCTATCATAAACTTTTCTATCTTGCTCTGAATTAATAATTAGAGTTCCAGTAGCTTCTTTTATATATAATCGCTTTCCTATAGTAAAATGAGTTTTTCCGAGATTATTTCCTGCTTTATCTACATAAATTAGATTAGAAGCAGTATAATTACCTCCCTTTAAAAAACCTGAATTATTTCTGACAACAATACAATTTTTTGCTTCTATATTAGAATTATAGCAACCTAATTTATTTATAAAAACGGAACCATTGATATTAATAGTGGAATTTTGAATATAACCTGTGTAAATATTTAAAATATCTTTAGATTCTTCTCTTTCTTTTAAAGTATTTAAAATAGTATTTTTAAAGTCGATAAAGATTTTTTCACTTTTTAATTTAGCTAATTTATTTGTATTTTTTAATAGAGGACTTATTTTTTCTAAGTCTTTTTTTAAAAAATGATCTTTATCTATTTTATCATTAACCTTTAATATTTTTGCAGATAAATTTTCAAATTTGTTTTCAAGAAGTAATTTTATTATTTTACCTACTTTGTAAACATCTTTATTCAATTTTCTTTTGCTTGCTTCTCCTAAGATTTCCTCTAAAGCTAAGTTTAAGTTTTCGAGTTTTTTTATTATTGAATTTAATAAATCAATTATTTTAGGGTTTAGATAGTTACCAATTTGTAAATTACTTGAAATAATATTATTTTTAATATATACATTTCCATTTGTTTTAACTTCAGTATTTGCTATATTTCCTGTCACCTTTAAATCATGTCCAACTTTTACGTTGAAATAATCTTTAATATCACCATTAACGAGTAAATCTCCTTCATATTTTATGTTTCCAGTGTTTTTATCAATATCTCCATCAATGACATATTGCTGTACTATTTTTATTATCGCTGTATTTTTATGTTCAATTATTTTTGGTTGGCCACCTTTTAGAGCGACTGCTTTTTTATTATTATCTTCTATTTCCACATTGTCTCCTGCTTTAAGAGTAATATTTCTCACTGGAGGAGGGGGAATTTCTTCATTAAAAATATTTATGCCTTTTTTACCTGGGATAGCTTCTTTTTTAAAACAAATTACTTCTCCAGCTTCAAAAGATTCTATAGTATTAAAAGTTTTTTCTTTATGTTCTTTAAAACTCTTAGTTTTTATTATTTTTGCATCTTTCCCTTTAATGGCTTTTTTCCCTTCAGCTATTAAATATTTATTTTCATAATTTCTTTTTTTATTTACAATTTCATTTATTTTATCTTTTTTTATACCATAACAAATATTATAATCATTTAATAATTTTTCAATTTCTTCTTTTTTAACTTCTGGATAAGTTTCGCTGATTACTTTTGTTTGGATTGTTAATTTATTAGCTGGAGCTATGTCTTTTAATTTTAATTTTTGTTCTGCTCGAATGTTTATTTTCAAAAAAGCTTTTGTTTTATCTGCATTTATTTCTAAATTAAGCTCTTTTTTAGCATCAACTTTTTTTATTTTTATTGTAATTTTATCTTCTACTTCCTCACTTACTACTACTTCATCTTTTATTAGATTTCCCTCAATAAAAAGCTCAACATTTTTTCCTGCTTCAATTCTAGGATAACGTCCAAGACCCTGTGGGTTTTTTATCTTTACTTCTCCATCATCAACCTCAACATAGCCATTTTCGTTTGTTGTCATTAGCCTTCACCACCAGAAATTATTTTCATAAAAATATCAACTAAATTAGGATCAAATTGCTTTCCTTTATTTTTAATTAATTCTTTAATTGCTTCTTTTTCACTAAGTGCGTTACGATAAGCTCTTTTTGACCTCATTGCAACCCAGGCATCAGCAATATTTATAATTCTGGATATTAAAGGAATTTCCTCTTTTTTTAAACCTTCTGGATAGCCACTGCCGTCCCAGTGTTCATGATGGTATAATACATTAGTTGCTACTTCATTTAATTCTTCAGTTTCATTCAAGATTTTATAACCTAAAACTGGATGACTTTGTACTTGATTATATTCCTTGACTGTAAGAGATGATATTTTATTTAATATTTGTGAAGGTATATTAATTTTTCCTATATCATGGACTAAAGCTGTCCAATATGCAGTATTAATTTTTTCTTCACTTAATTCTAATTTCTTAGTCATTTTCACTGTTAAGTTAGCAACAGAATCAGATTGGCCTTTAGTGTATTTATCATGTAATTCTAAAATTTTAGTTAAAACTGTTATTAAAGAATCTGTATATTTTCCTTTTAATTCATTATATCTTTTTTCAGTTTTAAGAGTCTTTTTTAATTCTCGTTCTGTTTTTTTTCTTTCGCTTATATCTTTATATAAAACATAACTACCCATTTTGTTATTATGTAATAAAACAGGAAAAGTAGTTATTTCCACATCTATTTCTTTTCCATCTTTTGTATAGCGGATTTTTTCTGCTGCAAAGCTTTCTGTTTCTAAATCAATTTCAAGGTATTTTTGATCACTTTTGCTTTGGTGAATAATCAACTGATTTATAGCTTTTCCCTTTATTTCATCATTTTCATAAGAAAATAATTTTTCAAAACCTTTATTACTTTTTATAATTTTTTCATTTTCATCTAGTAAAACAATTGCAAGTGGTGAATTATTAAAAAGCTGTTTATAATGGATTTTTTGTTCTAATAGGTTATTTCTTATTTTTCTTTCTTCAGTTATATCTATAGTTAAAGCTATAACTGAAGAAACTTTTTTATCCTCAAACTCAGGAATAAGATAATTCAATAAATAATTTTTTTCATTATCTTTCGCTATAGTAGTTTCAAATTTAACTTTTTTACCATTATTAAAAATATTTTCAAGGCTTTTCTTCCACTTATTATAAAATACTTTATTTAATTCTATATTTTTAGGATTGTTTAATATTTCTTTTTTACTTTTATTGAAAAAGTTAGGAATTTCTTGATTGATATATGATAAATTATTTTCATTGTTGAAACGGCTTATCATAACAGGGAGGTTATCTAGTATAGATTTTTCTTTTCTTTCTTTCAAAACTTTTTCTGTTATATCATTATGAATAATTACAGTATTTAAAGGTCCTATTCCTTGATATGAAGAAGCATACATTCTAAACCATCTCTTTTTTTGGGGAGAATGACAGGGATATTCTAAGGAGAATTCCTTTTTTTCTTTTTTCATAACAGCTTTTATTCCTTTATATGCTTTTAATGCATTTTCATCCCCTTCATTAGCTGCTTTTTTACAAACTTCAAGGTAATTAACACCTTGAGAAACACTGTTTAAATCCCCTTGATTATTAAGGGCAAATTTTTCCCAGGAATGATTTGTATAAACGATTTTTCCTTTATTATCTAAAATTACAATATTTCCAGGAATTGAATCCAAAATAGATGAAGTAATATATTTTTCTTCTTTTAACATTTGATTGTCTTTTTCTTTTTTTTCTAAATCATTTATTAAATCATTTTTTTTAGCACAGGTGTTATTGATTAGTTTAATTTGTTCTTTAAAATTATCTAAAGCATTTAATTCATTATCATTTAATTTATTTTTATAATCAAAATATAGAAAATAATTATTGCTTAAAAATTCTAATTTAGTTATAAAAATTTTATTTAAATTATCAAATTTTCTTTTTAAAATTTTAGTTAATAGGTTATAATTATTGTTATTTATAATTTCATTATAATTTTTCTTAGATATTTTAAAGCTTTTATAATTATAATAAGAATTATTATCTGTTTTAGCTTCTAAAATCAAACTTAATTTATTTTTCTTTATTTGTACTATATGTACCAAATTACTATTAAAAAACTGAGATATTAGATTTAAAGTTAATTTAATTTTATATTTTGTTTCTTCATTTTTTAAGAAATTCATATTTACCCCCCCAGGCCTTTATATACATATTTAGACAAAATAAGATAATATCCTTTTTATGGTAGTGATTTTGTTAAAAACTTTAGTAATTTAAGTTAGTGTAAAATAAAAGTGGGATAAATAAATGATTAGGGAAAAAGGAAGGAATTTTAAAATAAATAAAGAAGGGACCTCACAAGGACAAAAACATAAGAAAGGAGTGAGGCCCCTTGGATCTTGATTTAAGAATACTA
>JBNJDL010000095.1:0-8464 GCA_051744825.1 Bacillota bacterium
CTCCTGGATAAGTTACAGTTTTAATCAAATTATTTATTTCAAGCAATTCATCTTCATTCATTTCAGAAAATAATACTAATTCTTTTAAGTAATTAAGGTCCTTAGAACTCACAATTAACCCTCCTGTGATTGATTTTGATAATTTAGCTATTAATTTTTTCATATATATTATATCAGTAAAGTGGTACTCTAGTCCAGAACTATGGATTAATGTATTAAAAAAAAACAGACCACAGAAATTGTGGCCTGTTTTAATCAATCTTTTATTTGAAATAATTAATAAAAACAAAATTTTAATTTGTATATCTATTCTTCTTTTTTTCTATTTTCAATAATTTCCTCTGCTTCTTGATTTGGAACTTTAGCAAAGTGAGAAAATTCCATATCAAAATTGCCATAGCCACCTGTTATAGATTTTAAATCTGTGGCATAACTAAACATTTCAGCTTGAGGAACTTCAGCATTAATTATTTGATAACCATTTTGAGGGTCCATTCCTAAAATTCTACCTCTTCTAGAATTTAAATCCCCCATTATATCGCCCATAAATGATTCAGGAACAGTTACTTGAACTTTCATTATAGGTTCTAATAAAACTGGTTTGGCTTTTTCCATACCCTGTCTAAATGCTTTAGAAGCAGCAATTTTGAAAGCCATTTCTGAAGAATCAACATCATGATAAGAACCATCATAAACAACTGCTTTAATATCTACAACTGGGTAATGTGCTAAAACCCCTTCTTCCATTGCTTCTTTAACACCTTTTTCTACACCAGGTATATATTGCTTAGGAATAGCTCCACCAAAAATCTCTTCATCAAATTCAAAACCTTTTCCTCTTGCTAAAGGTTCAATACGTAACATTACATGGCCATATTGTCCTCTTCCTCCAGATTGTTTCTTATACTTTTCTTCAACCTTTACCTTTTTCTGTATTGTTTCCTTATAAGAAACTTTAGGAGTCTTAGTTTTAAAACCAACATCAAATTTTCTCTTACACATATCATTTATAACTGATAAATGAATTGTTCCCATACCCTTTATTAACATTTCTTTTGTTTCTTTATTATATTCAACTTTAAAGGTTGGATCTTCTAATTTATAACGGTTAAGTGCTGAAGATAATTTTTCCTCATCACCATCAGGAATAGCTGCCTGAATCAACATTGGCTTAGGAAATTCTATTTCTGGTAGAACAAAATCTAAACTAGAGGAACAAATTGTATCTGAGGTTTCTAATTCATCTATTTTGGCTACTGCTCCAATTTCACCTGCTGTTAATTTATCCACTTCTTTTTGTTCTGACCCATTTAATTTATAAAATTTAGTTGTACTAAATTTTTCATTAGAACGAGGTATAAGTACTTCTGAATTTCTATCTAAAGTACCAGATAATATTCTAAAAATAGATAGTTTACCTATATATGGATCAACCATTGTTTTACCAACAAATCCAACTAAATCTCCATCTTCAGATTTTTCAATTTCTATTTCATTACCATCACGATCTTTTCCATAAATTGATTCTTTACTTACAGGAGAAGGGACCATATCCACAATATCATTTAATAAAAGCTTAATTCCAGAATTTTTCAGAGCTGAGCCAGATAATACTGGAACCATCTTTCTTTCTTCAACACTCTTTTTAAGAACTTTTATCATTTCTTTATTATCTATATCTTCACCTTCAAGATATTTCATCATTAATTCGTCATCTTCTTCAACAACCTTTTCCATAAATTCAACTCTATAATCTTCAACCTTTTCATACATTTCATCAGTAATTTCTTTACTTTCACCATCAACATTTATAAATTCTTTTGTAAGAAAATTTATTACTCCTTTATATTCTCCATCTTCATAATGAGGAATATTTAATATAACAAATTTATCATCAAATTCTTCTTTTAACTCTTCATAAACTTCAGCAAATTTTGCTCCTTCATCATCTAATTTATTTATAAAAACTAAACGTGCCAAATCATTTTCTACTGCTTTATTCCAAACATAATTGGTGTTTACTTCAATACCAGCAGTTCCATTTAGTAATAAAACTGCACCTTCAACCATGTTTAGAGCACTAACTACTTCACCTTTAAAATCAGCATAACCAGGAGTATCAATTAAATTTACCTCTCTATTATTCCAATTAAAAGTAAAATATGAATTATTAATAGAATAAAGATGATCTTTTTCTTCAGGTATAAAATCAGATTTTGTATTTCCTTTTTCAATACTTCCAGGTTCTTTTATCTCTCCAGCGTTAAATAAAGTCATTTCTGTAAGAGTAGTCTTACCCGCACCTCCATGAGAGATAAAACAAACATTTCGAATATTTTTTAAATTTGCCAAGCTTAACACCAACCTTTCTAAGATTTATTAGCACTATTTTTATAATAAGAAAACTAACTATCGTGTCTATTAAATTATTCTATATATCTAGAATAATTCCTGCAATTTTTTGAATTTTATTTTCAATTGCAAATATTAAAAATAAAATTTATAAAAAAAGATGATAGCATTTATAACTATCACCTTTTTAATAAATTAATTCATAATTTTTTTAGCCATATTCTTAGCTAAATCATCACATTTATTAAAATTATCTTCTGCTGGAGCATGTTTAGACTCAATAATTGGTTCAATTAATTCTAAACTAGAACTATCAATATATTCTTTTATTCCTTTGACTCCTCCTCCACTCCAGCTATAAGAACCAAAAGCTCCTATAAATCTATTATTTAACTTTCTATTTTCTATAGCACTTAATAGACTTTCAACCGGTGGAAATACTTTAGTATTATAAGCACAGCTACCAATTATTAATCCTTTATATTTCCAAATTTCACTTAACAAAAATGAATCATCAGTTCTTGCAGCATCATAAACTTCTACATTTTTTACTCCATTTTTAGCTAAAGTTCTTGCAATTCTTTCAGCCATAAGTTTTGTATTACCATACATTGAGCCATAAACTACAACAACACCTTCTTCTGTTTGATGACTACTTAATCTATCATAAAAATCTATAATATAATCAGGGTTTTTTCGCCAAACAGGGCCATGAGTTGAGGCAACATTTTCAATCTCTAAATTTTCAAGTTTTTTTAGAGCACTTTGTACCATCCGACTATATTTACCAACTATATTAGAATAATATCTTCTAATTTCATTTTCAAATTTATCTATATCTATTTCATCGTCAAAAATTCCACCATCTAAAGCTCCAAAACTTCCAAAGGCATCTCCAGAAAATAAAGTTTTGGATTTATTATCATAAGTCATCATAGTTTCTGGCCAGTGTACCATTGGAGTTAAATAAAATTCTAACTCTCTATTACCTAAATTAATAGATTCGCCGTTATTAATTGCTTTAACTCCCTCTTTAATATTATAGAAACCTTCTAAAAAACTTAGAGTCTTTTTATTTCCTATAATTTTTATTTCTGGATATTTTTCTTTTATTGCCTTAACATCTCCAGAATGATCAGGCTCCATATGATTGATTATTAAATAGTCTAGTTTTTTATCTCCCAAAATACTCTCAATTTTTTTTAGATAAGATTCATGATAATCAAATTTAACAGTATCAATTAAAGCCGTTTTTTCATCAATAATTAAATATGAATTATATGAAATGCCTTCAGGTAAAGGCCATAAAGCTTCAAATAAATCAGTTTCTCTATCATTAACACCTACCCAATAAATATCATCATTTAACTTTGTTATTTGATTCATAATAATCTCCTTTCCTAATTTATATTTACTATAATGTTTTGCTATCTCATTTATTTATTCAATAATAAATTAAAAATTCCTGCAATTAAATAAAGCTGTAATTAGATAATTACAGCTTTATTTTTAAATTAAAATTTATTTACTTTTTTTGCTACCAGGTTTATTGATAGGTATTCCCTCTTTACAAAGTTTACAATCTTCAGCTTCATAAGAATCAATATTTAATTCTAGTAATGCTTTATAAGGATATTTAAAATCTACATTTCCATTACTTCTATCTACAAGAGATGAAATACCTATAATATTTCCCTTAGATTTTTCTACTAAATCTATAACTTCTCTCACTGAGCCTCCTGTTGTTACAACATCTTCAACAATTAAAACTCTCTCATCTTTTCTAACATTAAGACTTCTTCTAAATTTCATTTCACCATTCTTTCTTTCGCTAAAAATATTTCTTTTATTCATCACATCTCCTACTGCATAGGCTATTATTATTCCACCTATTGCCGGACCAACTACAAGGTCAATATCTTCATCTTTCCAGAAAGAAACTATCTCTTTAGCTAATTTTTTAGTATAATTAGGATATTGTAGTATTTTTGCACATTGTAAATATGTATCTGCATGTTTTCCAGAACTTAATTCAAAGTGCCCCTTTTGAATTACCGAAGTTTTTTTAAATAATTTTATTATTTCTTCTTTTTGCAAATTAATTCCTCCTCTTGACTTTTTACTGTAATATTTACCTTTGAGCTTTTCCAATAATATTTTCAATATTATCTATATCATTTTTTAATAAATATTTTTTCATGTCCTTTAAAATTTTGATTGAAGCTCCTGGATCTCTTAAAGTAGCAGTACCAATGCCAACTGCAGTTGCTCCAGCTAAAAGATATTCAATTGCATCTTCTCCACTCATAATCCCACCAATACCTATTATCGGAATTTCTACTTCTTTTGCAATCTGATAAACCATACGTAAAGCAATAGGTTTAATAGCAGGGCCAGATAATCCTCCAAAAGTATTGGCTAAAACTGGCTTTTGATTTTTTATATCTATAGACATTGCTAAAAAAGTATTAATAAGAGATATAATATCTGCTCCCCCACTTTCAGCTGCTTGGGCCATTTTCACAATATCTGTTACATTTGGACTTAGTTTAACAATAATTGTTTTATCATATACCTTTCTAACTTCTTTTGTTATTTTATATATTAAATCACTATTTGTCCCAAATGCCATACCACCATTTTTTATATTTGGACAAGATACATTTACTTCTATTGCATCAATACTATCTTCATATGCTAACTTTTTTGCAAGATAAACAAAATCTTTAACTGAATATCCAGATATATTTGCGATTACTGTAGTATTAATAGTAGAAACTTCAGGTATTATATCATCCATAAATTTTTCTATTCCTGGATTTTCCAAACCTATAGAATTTATTATTCCTGCAGGAGATTCAGCTATTCTAGGTAAATCATTTCCTTCAGATTTTTCCACGGTAATTCCTTTCAAGGTTACAGCTCCCAGTTTTTCTACTGAAAAATATTTTTCTAAATCTTTTCCAAAACCAAAAGTTCCAGATGCAGTTATTATTGGATTTTTTAACTCTAAATCACCTAGCTTTACATTAAGTAAATTTTTACTCATCAAAAATCACATCTTTCAACTTAAAAACTGGCCCTTCTTTACAGGCCCTTTTATTACCATTAACTGTTTTCACTGTACAGGATAAGCATACTCCTACTCCGCAGCCCATTCTTTCTTCCAGTGAAGCTTCACCTTCAATATTATTATTCTTAATCAGTTGCTGAACTTCTTTTAACATAGGAGTGGGACCACAAGTGTAAATATAATCTATATTTTTATGAAAGTTATTTTTTTTCATTAAATTAGTCCACAGCTCAACAGCAGTACCTTTAAAGCCTAAGCTTCCATCCATAGTAGAACAATGAATATCAATTCCCAATTTTGAAAAAGAAGTATTAAAATATGATAATTCATATTTACTTTTGGCCCCTAAAATTATTTTAAGATTATTATTTTTCTTTAAAAATTTTGCTAAATAATATAAAGGAGCAATACCCATTCCACCACCAATTAAAAAAATATTTTTATTTTTTATATTTAAATCAAATCCATTTCCCAAAGTAGCTAATACATCAATTTCATCATTTTTTTTGAAATCTCTCATTAATTTTGTTCCTTTACCACATACTTTATATACTATAGCAATGGTATTTTCTTTTTCATTAAAATCATAAATACTGAATGGCCTTCTTAAAAGAGGATCATATCCTGATTTGCTTACTTTCATATGAATAAACTGTCCTGCTTTGACTTTTATATTTTTATCAAATTTTAAAATCATTTTATAAATATCTGGACCTACTTGTATATTATTTTTAACTTGCAAAATATTACCTCCCTCTTATCTTCAATTATTTTTAGAAATTTCCATATTTATTTTTTCTTTCATTTCTTTTGTTGACCGACGGGCGGCAGCTGCAAAATTCCTAATATTATATTCGTAATTACTATTTCTATATGCAAAAAGTATCCCTCTAGACGAATTAACTACAGCTCCTAATCCATTTTTATCAAAACCATGTACTACATCCTGAACTCCGCCTCCCTGAGCTCCATAACCAGGGATTAAAAAGAAAATATTCTTCATAGTTGAGCGTAATTTTTTTAATTCTTCAGGATAAGTTGCACCTATAACTGCTCCAAGATTAGAATAACCACTTTCTCCAGTATAATTTTCTCCCCATTTTTTCACCAATTCACCTACATGTTCATAGATTTTTCTTCCTTTTTTACTTTCTATATCTTGAATATCAATAGCACTTTTATTAGAAGTTCTTACAAGAGCAAATGCCCCCTTATCATCATATTTCAAAAAAGGTTTAACTCCATCAAAACCTAAATATGGATTAATGGTAATTGCATCTATATTTTTTTTCAAATATGCCTCTGCATATGCTTCTGCAGTAGATCCTATATCATTGCGCTTTGCATCTAAAAGAACAAGTAAACCTTTTTCTTTAGCATAAGAAACAGTTTTTTCCAGACTTTCAATTCCTTTATGTCCAATTTTTTCATAAAATGCAATTTGTGGTTTAACAATTGCTGTTAAATCGTAAATATTATCTATTATTTCTTTATTAAATCTAAAAATTGCTAGTGAAAGAGCTTCATCTTTAGTTGAACATTCCTCTTTAGCTTTTTTTAAAATATAATCAGGAATTAAATCAAGATGAGGGTCAAGACCGACACAAACTCTGCTGTCGGTCTTTATTATTTTTTCATTAAGTTTATCAATAAATGATTTCACCTTTATCACCTCGGTCATCATATACTATTTTTCCATTACAAATGGTAATCATATTCTTTCCAATTAGTTTTTGTCCAGCAAACGGTGTATTTTTTCCCTTTGATTTAAATTTATTTATATCAACTTTCCATTCTTTATTTGGATCAAAGACTATTAAATCAGCTAATTTACCCTCTTTAATTCCTTTTTTATCAATACCTAATATTTCTAATGGATTTTCATACATCAATTTAAGAATATCTTTATAATTTATAATATTTTCTTTAATAAGATTTGTATTTACAAGAGAAAGGGCAGTTTCAAGTCCAGAAATTCCATTTGCAGCATAATCAAATTCTCCTAATTTGTCTTCATAGGTGTGAGGAGCATGATCAGTGGCAATTACATCAATAATACCTTCTGCAATTCCTTTTTTTAGAGCTTCAAGATCTTTTTTGCTTCTTAAAGGAGGGTTTACCTTTGTATTAGGGTCATAGCCTTTTACAGCTTCATCTGTGAGAGAAAAATGATGGGGGGTAACTTCTGCACTAATGTTTAAACCTCTTTTTTTGGCCTCTGCTACTAATTCCATACCTCTTTTAGTACTTAAATGGGCTATATGAAGAGAAGATCCAGTAAATTCAGCTAACATTATATCTCTAGCTATCATCGTTTCTTCAGCTGCAGCTGGAATAGGTTTTAATCCAAGGATAGTTGAGTAATATCCTTCATTCATAACTCCTTCTCCAGCAAGATTAAGGTCTTCACAATGACTAATTATTGTTAATCCAAAATTATCAGCATATTCCATAGCTCTTCTCATAATTTCACTATTCATTACAGGATTACCATCATCAGAGACAGCTTTTACTCCAGCTCTTGCTAAAAAGCCTAATTCAGCTAATTCTTTTCCTTCTCTATTTTTAGTTATACTTCCTATTGGTAAAACGTTAACCACAGCTTTTTTTGCTTTAGATTTTATATATTCTACAGATGCTGGATTATCTACTGCAGGTTTTGTATTTGGCATACAGGCTATTTTAGTAAATCCTCCTGCTGCAGCAGCTTCAGCTCCTGTTTTTATAGTTTCTTTTTCCTCAAAACCAGGTTCACGTAGATGGACATGCATATCTATTAATCCAGGAAATATTATTTTATTTTCTGCCTTAATAACTTCTGCCTCTGAGTCATTTATTTCTTTATTTATTTCCTTGACTTGTCCATCTTCAATCAAAATATCATATTTACCATCAATGTTTTCAATAGTATCGATTATATGGCCATTTTTAATTAAGATCTTCATCTTTTATCTCCCTCCCTGCTAATAAATAAAGCAATGCCATTCTAACAGCTACTCCATTTGTTACCTGTTCAGTAATAACTGACTGCTTACTATC
>JBNJDL010000096.1:0-8419 GCA_051744825.1 Bacillota bacterium
GATGATAGTATTTATATTTGTGTAGATTATGACCATAGTAAAAATATATTTTTAAAGAGAATGTTAGAAATGACAGCTAAAAAAGCGAAAGTTATATTTATGACTGCTAATTTAGCTGAACTTCCTCTTAAAGAAAATTCCATTGATTATTTACTTGATTTTAGTGGAATATCTGGTTATTCTTTTGAAAATGAAGATTTTTTATTAAATTCTCTAGATAAATATTTAAAAGAAGAAATAACTATTATAGCTTCTTTTATAATTTATGATAAATTTGGAGATAAAAATATAGTAGATAGAAAGTATAGAAAAAATTTCATTTATAAGAATATAAAAAATAAAATTTTAAATTTAGACTTTGAAATTGAAAAAGAATATAAGTTAAAAAAACATAAAGTGAAACAAGAGTTTGGAAAATATGAAAATTTTGCAAAAATAGGAGATGAAATTTCTTCATATCAACTTAAAGCTAAAAGGTGGAGATAACTCCATCTTTTTTTATTTTTATTTCAAAAAAAGTGAGATTTATCTCTTGCGCTTGAGTCTCCTCCATTTAATATACTTAATTTAAGTTAAAAGGAGGAGATGAAATGTTAGAAAAGTTATCTATAATTATAAAAAGAAAAGACTATCAAAATGTTAATTTATTATTATTTTCTAGTGGGAAATTGATCTCATTATTTGGGACTTCTATTTATTCTTTTGCAGTTGGATTATATTTATTGAAGATGACAGGATCTGGTTTAACCTTTGCTACTAATTTAGTTCTTTATACATTACCAATGATTTTTATCAATCCTATTGCAGGTGTAATTGCAGATAAAATTAACAAAAAAGTAATAGTTGTTGGTTCTGATTTATTAAATTCTATTTTTCTTGCCTTCATATATTTTCTTTCAATCAAGATAGGTTTAAGTGTACCATTGATTTATATCAGTACTTTAATCATGACTATTCTTGCAGCTTTTTTTAATATGGGAATAGAATCAGCTAAACCAAATTTAGTTAGTGATGAAAAATTAGTAACTATTAATTCTCAAGCAAGAGTTATAGAATCAATATCTCAGATAATTGGACCTTTATTAGGTGGTTTGATTTATGTGCTTTTAGATATGAAATTATTTATTTTAATAAATGCTATTTCATTTTTTATAGCAGCTGTTATAGAGTTATTTATTAATTTTAATTATAATAAAGAAGTTGAAAATAAAGATATAAGGGATAAAAGCACAGAAAACAATAAAGAAATAAAAGAAAAAATAAAAACTAAATTTTTTGATGATCTAAAAGAAGGCTATCGATATCTTTTTTCTAGAAAGGATTTAAAATCATTAGTGTCTATTTTTGTGGCTATAAATTTCTTTTTTAACTTCTCAGTAGTTGTTCCCTTACCTTATTTGCTAAATAATATCTGGAAAATAAATTCTACTCATTATGGAATAATACAGGGAGCTTTACCGGTAGGTATGATAATTGGGGCTCTTTTAGTCAATAAAATTATGGAAAAAATATCTTATTATAAATTATTAAAAATAATTAATCTTTTAGCTATTATTGGAGTAATTGCTTTTGCTATACCTCTAATATTTACTAAAAACATACCACCTCAATCTTTTATCTTGATTTATTATTCAATAATAATGTTTATTAGTGGTATAATTGTTGCTTTAGTAGATGTTCCAGCAAATGTATTATTACAGAGAATTGTCCCTTCTAGAATATTAGGAAGAGTTATCAGTGTTAAATTTAGTATTATTAAAATTATAGTTCCTATTTCTTTATTATTATCTGGTTATCTTTTAAATTTAATTTCAATTTTATATATTTTTACTATTGGAGTATTATTATTTACATTATTTAATATATTCTTTTTTAGAAAAGATAATGTTATAAAGTAGTTAACTTCATTGACCTTTAGAGATAGATATAATATAATTAAAGTTGAGTGATTAACTTGTTTTATTATTGAAAGGAGGCCTTTTCTTGCAAAAAGAAAGAGTATTAGAAGTGAAAAACTTAAACTTAGAATTAGACAAAACAGATATTTTGAAAAACTTTTCTTTTGACCTTAATAAAGGTGAAGTATTTGCTGTTATTGGCCCAAATGGTTGTGGAAAATCAAGTTTAGCTTATACATTAATGGGACTAAATGGTTATGAAGAAAAAAATGGTGAAATTTTGTTAAATGGTGAAAATATTAATGACTTAACTACTACTCAAAGGGCACAAAAGGGAATAACCCTTGCCTGGCAGGAGCCAGCTAGATATGAAGGAGTTAGTGTACGTGAATTTTTATCTCTTGGATTAAAAAGTAGAGGAATGGAAGTAAAAGAAGAAGATTTAGCTTCAGCTTTAGAAGAAGTTGCTATAGTACCTTCTAAATATTTAGATAGAAATATTGATGATACTTTAAGCGGTGGTGAAAGAAAGAGAATTGAATTGGCATCTATTTTACTTATGGAGCCAGATGTAGTTATTTTAGATGAACCTGATTCAGGCGTTGATGTAGTTGCCTTAAATAATATTAGTCAGGTTATAGATGATTTTCGTCAAAAAAATACAGCAGTTATTTTAATAACTCATAATGAAGAAATGCTAAAAATGGCTGATAGATCAGTGCTTGTTTGTAATGGTGAAATTATTAAAAGAGGTGCCCCAGGCGAAATTAGCGATTATTTCAAATTTGAATGTACGGCATGTGAAGATGAGGACTATAGAAAGCATTTGGAGGTGAGCAGTCTTGGATGATTATGAAATGATGGTTGATGCATATAAAGAAGCTGGTGGAGAAGATGTCTTTTCTAATAGTGATGTGGCTCATATTGTTTTAGAAAGAGATAAAGTTTTAGGTACTCATAGTGTGGAGGGTTTAGATGTAGATGTAAAAAAACAAAAAGCAGGAATGGTTGCTGTAAAGGTAACTATTCTTGAAAATTATAAGATAGCAAACCCAGTACATATGTGTTTTGGAGTTTTACCAGAAAAAGGAAGACAAATAATAGATATGGAAATTGAGGTTCAAAAAAATGCTTCAGTTGAAATAATGGCAGATTGTGTTTTCCCAAATGCAACTGAAGTCGTTCATGAAATGGAAGCAGATATAACTGTTCATGAAGGTGGTAGTTATGTTTATGAAGAAAATCATTTTCATGGAGATGATGGCGGAGTAACTGTTTTGGCTAAATCAGAAATTGATCTTAAAAAAGATAGTTATTTCAAAACTATTTTTAATCTGCGTAAAGGAAGAATTGGTGAAATAGAATTTGATTATGAATCAAAGGTTAGAGAAAATGCAGTTTTAGAAATGATAGCCAGAATGCAAGGTTATGCTGATGATAAAATTAAAATTAGAGAAGCTGGAGATTTAATTGGAAAAGGTGCAAGAGGTTATCTTGAAACTAAAATAGCTTTACAGGATGAAGCAGAAGCAGAAGTTTTAAATGAATTAACTGCTTTAGAAGATGGAGCTAAAGGTCATGTTGATTGTACAGAGATAATTAAAGATGATGCTATTGCTCGTGCAATTCCAATAGTAGATGTTCGCAATCCAGGAGCAAAAGTTACTCATGAAGCTGCAATTGGTAGTGTTGATAGTACTCAATTGCAAACCCTTATGGCTCGTGGATTGGATGAAGAAGAAGCTACTGATGTTATAGTTCAAGGTATGTTAAGTGCTTAGTAGCTAAAGGAGGTATTTAATATGACAAAAGAAATTTTAAATAAGGAAATTGTAATTATCGGTGGTGGTCCTGGAGGTTATGTAGCAGCAATTAAAGCAGCTCAAATGGGAGCTGATGTAGCCTTAGTTGAAAAGGATAGCATTGGTGGTGTTTGTTTAAATAGAGGGTGTATACCAACTAAAGCTTTGGTTCGTTCTGCTGAAGTTTATGATAATATTAATGATGCAAAAAGTTTTGGCTTAGAAGTCGATGATTCAGCAGTTTCTGTTAATATGAAAAAAGTTATTAGGAGAAAGGATAGGGTTACAAGTAGATTAGTTAAAGGTGTTGAGCATCTTCTCAAATCACATAAAGTTGATATAATTGATGGTATTGGAGAATTTATTGATGAAAATACTATATTGGTAAAAAGCGAAGATGGAGAAGAAAAAATAAAAGGTGAAAATATTATTATTGCTACTGGCTCAAAAGCAAGTACTATACCTATAGAAGGAATAGAGCTTAAAGGAGTAATAGATAGTAATCAAGCCTTAGAATTAGACGAGCTACCTGAAGAATTAGTAATTGTTGGTGGTGGCTATATTGGTATGGAATTTGCTTTTATCTTTGCTAATTTTGGAGTAGAAGTAACAGTTATTGAATTTATGGATGAAATAATTGCTGGTTGTGGAGATGAGGATATCTGCAAAGAAATTCACCGCTCAGCTCGTAGAAAAGGAATAAATATATTGACAAATAGTCGAGTTGAAGCAATTAAAGAAAATAAAGATAAACTTGAAGTTGAATATACTAAAGATGACAAAAAAATAAGTGTTGATGCTGATAAGGTCTTAATGTCAGTAGGTAGAGAGCCATTTTATGAAGGTTTAAATATAGAAAATGCAGGAATTGAGTTAGATGAAAATGATAGAGGAATAAAAGTTAATGAAAAAATGGAAACAAATATTCCTCATATTTATGCTATTGGTGATGTTACAGATGAAATTCAATTAGCACATGTTGCCTCACATCAAGGTACAGTGGCTGTAAAGAATATTCTAGGTGAAAAAGCGACTATGAATTATGATGTTGTACCAAGTGCTATTTTTACTAATCCTGAAATAGCTAATGTTGGATTAAGTAAAAAAGATGCAGAAGAAAAAGGTATAGAAGTTGAAGTAGGATATTTTCCATATAGAGCAAATGGAAAGGCCTTAGCTCAGGGTGAAAGAGATGGATTTATTAAACTTATAGAAAATAAAGAGAATGGTAAGTTAATTGGAGCTAATATTGTTGGTACCCATGCTTCAGATCTCTTAGGAGAAGTAACACTTGCTATAGAAAATGATCTAAGGGCAGAAGATATTGCTGAAACTATTCATGCTCACCCAACAACTGCAGAAGTAATACATGAGGCTGCTTTAGACTTAGCTGAAGAATCTATTCACTTTGCTTAATTATTAATCAAACGGAGGGTAATTATAAATGGAAGACGTAAAGAAATTAAAAATAGTTAATTCTGAGCAATATAATCCCTGGTATAATTTAGCCTTAGAAGAACATTTTCTTTCAAATATTGAAAGTGGAGAAGTAATGCTCTATCTTTGGCAAAATGATAAAACAGTTGTTATAGGAAGAAATCAAAATGCCTGGAAAGAATGTCGGGTTAAAAAATTAGAGGAAAAAGATGGAGGATTTCTTGCTCGCCGACTTTCTGGTGGTGGAGCAGTTTATCACGATTTAGGTAATTTAAATTTTACCTTCATAATGGATAGAGATTTATATGACCTTGATAAACAGCTTGAAGTTATCTTAAAAGCTGTTAATAAACTGGGAATAAATGCAGAATTTTCTGGTAGAAATGATTTAACTGTAAATGGAAAAAAGTTTTCAGGAAATGCTTTTTACTTTGGTTCAGATAATGCCTATCATCATGGAACTCTTATGTTTGAGACAGATTTTGAAAAATTAGTTGATTATTTACAGGTTTCAGAAGAAAAAATTAAATCTAAGGGTGTAGAATCAGTTCGCTCACGTGTTGCTAATTTAAAAGAAATAAATCCAGAAATAACTTTAAATTCATTAAAAGAAGCTTTAAAAGAAAGTTTTAAAGAAGTATATGAAAAAGAAGAAATAAATGAAGAAAATTATTATAATCCTTCAGAGCTAGAAGAGATAGTTGAACTTTACAATAAATATTCATCCTGGGATTGGCGCTATGGTAAAACTCCAGATTTTGATATTAGTTTTGAAAAAAGATTTAATTGGGGAGAAATTGAATTAGCCTTTAATTTGAAAAATGCTGTAATTGAAAAAGTAGATGTTTATTCTGATGCTATGGATGTAGGCCTTATTGAAAGTCTTAAAGAAGAGTTAGAGAATACTCAATTTAAAAAAGATGAAATTTTGAAAAGTATAGAAAAATTAAAAGAAGTTGATAGTAATTTCAGTTATTCAAAAGCTGTAAATTATAGCCAAGTTGCAGTTGTAGATGACCTTAAAAATTGGTTAGCTGATAAAGATATTTAATTTATAAAAAATTTAATATTTAAAGAGATTATTCTCAGCATTTATTTTCCCTTTCTGGCAGACAGATTAAATAATAAAAATCTGTTTACCAGAAAGGGGATTTTTGTATTTAAATATTAAGCTCTACTCCATTTTATAATTTCTTTTATTGACATATCTTTTCCATACATAAGCATTCCAACTCTAAAAATCTTGGCTGCAAGTCTAATAAATAAGAAAGCAGTTAACCCCAAAATTGCAGTAGTAAGTGCTAGTTCCCAGATTGGAGGAGTAGAAACTCCCATTCTAAGTAACATAGTAGTTGGGGTAAAGAATGGTATATAACTCAAAACTCTCGAGATTGTTCCAGAAGGGTTTTGTAATAAAATAGAAGCAAACCAGACAGGAGCTATTGGTATAATCACAATTAAACCATTTAATGATTGACCACTTGATTGTAAATCTTTGCTGCTGGCGCCTGCTATAGCATTTAAGCCAGAAATCATAATAAAACCTAAGATAAAATAAACAAACATATAAGCATTTTTTATACTAAAAAGTGAATTTAAAGGTAAATCAAAAAATCTATTTGCTACTACAATTCCTGCTGCTCCCCAGATTATAATTTGTGCTAAACCTAAGACACCATAACCAATTACCTTTCCATACATAAGGTCTTTTGGCTTGATTGAAGAAAATAGTATTTCTACAAGTTTGTCACTTTTTTCTTTATTAACACTTTGCATTAAGGCACTACCAGAAAACATTGAAGAAAAGGCCATAAGCATTGCCAAGCCTAGAGGCAAAAATATTGCAGCCATTCCAGAATCATCTTCTTTAATTGATTGAGTTCTAAAACTAATATTTTGAGTAAGAGCTAAAATTTCATTGGCATTATAGCCTTTTTCAATAAGCCGTTCTTTAATTACTATATTGCTCATAATTCCTGAAATTGCATTGCTATCAAGACCACGAAGTTCTTTGTAATAAACAGTTGCCTGATTATTTTCTATAATATTTTCAGGTATTAATACAATGCTATCATAATTATTTTCATCTAAAATTTCTCGGATCCTATCTTTGTTTGTAGTATTTTCAACTTTGTTTATTTCTAAATCATCATTTCCTTCATACTGATTTTGTAGTTGTTCATAGACATATTCACTTTGGTCTATAACACCGATTTTAAGTCCACCGGAAGATGAACTTCCACCTATATAACCTGCTCCACCAGCGATAACTAAAATTAATAATGGAAAAACAAAGGTCATAAATAAAAAGGTTTTATTTCGTATATTTTTTTTAATTTCCCATTTTGCAACTTTTAAAGTACTATTCATTAATTTAACCCTCCTTTGATAGAGTTTACAAAAATGTCATGAAGTGATGGACTTTTTATCGAAATTTCTTTTATATCAAGTTTTTCATTAATTTCATCTAAAAATTCATTAAGATTATCTAAGTTATTAAGATAAAAACTAGCTTTCCCATTCTTCTTTTTAAAATTATTAATATTAATGTTTCCTTTAAGGTAATTATCATTACCACTATAGGTCATTTCTACCTTTTTTTGATCATACTTTTCTTTAATATTATTTAGCTTTCCATAAAGAACTTCTTTTCCTTGATTAATAAGAAAAATTCTATCACATAATTCTTCTACCATATTCATTCTATGTGATGAAAGTAAAATACTCATCCCATCTGCTGATAGTTCTTCTAAAATAGATTTAAATAAATCTTGATTAACTGGATCTAAACCAGAAAAAAGCTCATCTACTATTAATACTTCAGGTTTATGTATGATAGAAATAATAAACTGTACTTTTTGTTGCATTCCTTTTGAGAGTTCATCAATTTTATTATTTGCATAGTCAGCAAGTTCTAATTTTTCAAGCCAGTATTCAGCCTTTTGGCGACTTTCAGCTAGAGGCATTTGATTTAAATCTGCAAAATAAGTAATAGTTTCTAAGACCTTTGTATCTTTGTAAATGCCTCTTTCTTCAGGGAGATAGCCCATTTTGTGTTTATCTTCTATAGAAAAATCATTAAAAGAAATATTTCCTTCATCAGGAGCAATAATATTTAATATCATTCTTATAATAGTTGTTTTTCCTGCTCCATTAGGTCCTAATAATCCAAGTATTTCACCGTCTTTTAAGTCAAATGATACCTTATTAACTGCTTTTTTAGCAGCATAACTTTTTGTAACATTATTTAGCTTTAGTACTTTTTCCATTTCTTTACCTCCT
>JBNJDL010000097.1:0-8219 GCA_051744825.1 Bacillota bacterium
CTATTATTAGCAATTTTATTTACTTCTTTTGCTAATCTTCAAGCAGAAAGTATTGAACTTCCAGTTACTTTGAGTTATAGGGAAAAAATATATTTAGGTTCTGATGCTCAATCAGCAGTTATCTTAGTTGATCCGACTGCTAAAGAAGAACAATTTATGATTAAAGAAAAGTATCAGCCTTTAAAAAATGGGGTTCCTATTAGTTATAATTTAAAAATTGATAAAAATCTTATTTCTAAAGATAAGGAATATAGACTTCATTCTGTAATTAAAGCTGGCCCATCTATGATCTGGAGTGATACTCAGACTGTTAAAGGGTCTGAAATTTTAGCCAAAAAAGAAATTGAAGTAATAACTAAGAGATTACCTTCAAGAATGATAACTTTTTATAGTGATACTCAAAATGTACAAATTCGTCATTTAGAAGAATTAGCTCAAGTTATTATTTCTGAAAAAGAATATTTACTTCCTCGAATTAGAACAGCTTCAGGAGTTAGATATCTAAATGATGAGTTTAGTGTTTGGAATAAGGGTAGAGAGTTAAATGTAGATTATAAAGGGGAAGAATTTACAGCTAAACTTATTACTTTAGAAAAGTTAGCTCAAAATGATGTCGGATTAAAAGCAAGAGGACAGGAGCCACCATGGCAACTTGAACTAGGAGAAAATTTAATAAAATTAAACTTTGGCTACTTACAAAATGAATTAAGTATTTCTAGAAATCAAGTTAAACAAATTGAAAATGAAAATGAACTTATCTATAAAATAGAAAGTTCATTTATTAACTATGAAATTAAGGTTATAGAAGAAATCCACCGAGATGTTATGAGCGGAGAAGCTTATCCTCTCAAAGTGATTATAAAAATTAATGGTCGGGAATATATTGGAGGGGCTTATTTAAACTAATTTAATAGATTTCATCAAATTAAAAGTCAGGGAGTAAAAACTTATCTCCCTGACTTAATTTTTTTAATTATTTACCATAATAGGCGTTTTCATAGATTGTTTTCATATCTTTTACACTTGGTTCTTTAGGATTTGTTAAAGTACAGGGGTCTTCTAAAGCGTTTTTCGACATTCTATCAAGTATATTTTCAAAATCTTCATCATTATAATCCAGCCAGTCTATTTTTTGGAATGAAGAGGGAATACCTATTTTTTCATTTAATTTTCTAATTGCATCAGCCAGGCTATCAACATCTAAATTTTTCTCAATATTTTTGAATTTATCTTTTGCTGAATCATAATTATATTCAATTACATAAGGCATGAGTATGGCATTGGCAAGACCGTGAGTTACGTGTAACTCTCCTCCGATTTTATGAGCGAGACTGTGAACAATTCCTAAAGAAGAGTTAGAAAAAGCCATTCCTGCCATTGTAGAAGCATTATGCATTTTTTCTCTTGCTTCCATATTCTCTCCATCTTCAACAGCAGTTTCTAAGTAATCAAAAACAATGGATATAGCTTTCATTGCAAGAGGATCAGTATAATCACTTGCATTTGTTGAAACATAAGATTCAATTGCATGAGCTAAAACATCCATACCTGTATTAGCTGTAATATGTGGAGGCATAGTAGCAGGTATTTGGGGATCAACTATAGCAATATCAGGAATGATTTCTGGAGAAACTATTGGGTATTTAATTTTCTTTTCTGTATCTGTAATTACTGAAAATGCTGTAATTTCAGATGCTGTACCACTAGTAGAAGGAATGGCAATAAATTTTGCTTTATTTCTCAATTCTGGAATGGAATTAACTTCAATAATATCATCAAATTCTAAATCTGGGTATTCATAAAAGGCCCACATTATCTTAGCAGCATCAAGGGCAGAACCTCCGCCAATTGCAATTATCCAATCAGGTTCAAAATCCAGCATTTTTTCTTTACCATCAATTACAGTCTTAACTGAAGGATTAGGTTCTACTCCATCAATTACCATACTTTCAATACCTGCTTTTTTTAATAGTTTGGAACTTTTATCTAAAAAACCGAATTTACGCATAGAACTTCCGCCAGTAACTAACACAGCTTTATTTCCCTTTAAAGTGCTTAAATAATCTAATGAATCTTCACTAAATTGTACATTAGGTGGAATTAAAAATGATTCCATAATTATCAGCTCCTTTTCTATGTTAAATATTTCACAAATAAGTATAACATTAAAAATAGTTGGTGACAAGAAATAGCCGAAAGTTTAAATTTTATAACTAGACAGTAATGAAATAAAATTCTGACAAATATTTTTATGTTTTTTTATGTAAATTTTGAGTAAAAGAAAGGATTTTGTATTAAAATGCTTAAATATATAAGTAAAGTTTTTATATAAATATGTGTGGAGGTGGACCTTTTGAGAAAGTTATATAAATTTTTAATAGCTATATTAATTATTGCAATTATTGTAAGTGGATATTATTTTTTTATTTATGAAAGTTCAAAGACAGAAAATAAAATAGATTATCTTAAAGTTGAAAGTAGTACTGCGGATTCAGTGCTTCGTGCTAGTGGGGTTATAGTACCTAAAAACACAGTGAACATTAAATCTTCGATTTCAGCTAAAGTAGATGAGGTGAATTTTTTAGAAGGTGATGAGGTAAAAGAAGATGAAGTTATTTTAAAATATGATAATAAATTAATTGAAAATCAGATTGAAAGTAAAAAGGTGCAAAAAGAAAAGGCCAAATTGTCTTTAGAACAGGCTAATATTTCTATTGAAGAAGCTAAAGCTTCATTAGATTTAACTAAGACTCAACTTGAAAATGCAAAAAGTTCTTCTGTTGAAAGTAATAAAAATGAAATTAGGCAAGCAGAGATAAATTTAGAAGAAGCTAAAGAAAAATTAGAAAAAGATAATGAACTATATGCTGAAAATGCAATTTCTTATTCTCAAAAGAGAGATCAAGAATATCAGGTAAAAATATTAGAAAGCAAGTTAGAATTAGCACAACAAAATCTTGAAGATAGAAAAAGAGAAATTAATAATTCTATAAAAGAAAGAGAAAAGAATCTTTTACAGAGTGAAAAAAAATTACTTAATGCTGAAAAAAATTCTGAAATAGCAAAAAAATCTTATGAAGAAGCAAAAGTTGCTTATGAAAGAGTATTAACTGAAAATGAAGATTATGAAATTACTGCGCCTCTAGAAGGAGTTATTTTAGAAAAAGAAGTTGATAAAGGGGAATTTGTTCAAACTGGGCAAGATTTATTTCAAATAGCTTCAAAAAATAAACTTATTAAAATCAATCCAGATGAAAGAGAGCTTTCTCTTTTAAAAGAAAATAAAAAAGCTTATATATCACCTGAAGCTTATCCAGATAAAAAAATAGAAGCAAAATTAGCCAAAATAGGCCCCAGTGTAGATAATGAAAAAGGAACTATTGATGTATATTATAAAACTATAAATGAAAGAGAAGATTTAGTTTATAACATGTCAGTGTCAGTTAATATAATAAATGACAAAGATAAAGAAAAAATTTATATTCCTGAAAACTATTTAATTAATAAAAATGAGGCTTATCTTTATAAAGATAAAAAAGCAAAGTTAATTGAAGTAGAAATTGGAAGTTCACTAAATGGAGAAGTCGAAATAATTGATGGTTTAAATAGTGGAGATATAATTTTAGATCCAGAAGAAGTTGATGACGGAGAGAAGGTAAATATTGAAGGGTGATAATAAATGAAATTTGAACTTAAAATGGCCTGGAGATTTTTGAAATCAGGTAAAACTCAAACTTTTTTAATATTACTTGGAATTGTGATTGGAGTAGCAGTACAAACTTTTTTAGGTTCTCTAATTACTGGTTTACAAAAAGACCTTGTTAATCAGACTGTAGGAAATTCTCCTCATATTACAATTTTAGGTGAAGATGAAAGACCTAGACCTATAGTTACTAATAGTGATGATATGAGTAGAATCATAACCTATAGTGGTGGTGAAGAAGGGATAAATAGATGGAGAGAAAAGTTAGAGACTTTAGATAATAATTCTGAATTAACAGCAGTTTCTCCAGTTGTTGAAGGTTCAGGTTTTGCTCTTAGAGGTTCTAATAACCAGTCTGTTCTCTTTAGAGGGGTAGACCTTGAGAGAGCTGACAAAATATATAATATAAAAAATAGAATAGTTAGTGGAGAAGAAAATATTAGTGGAAATTCTATTTTAATTGGAATAGAGTTAGCTAATGAATTAGAACTAGAAGCTGGAGATTTTATGCAGGTGAGAAGTGCTGATGGAATAACAGATCGTTTTGTAGTTAATGGAATTTTTGATTTAGAATCAGGAGAATTAAATAAAAGCTGGGTATTAATGAATCAACAACGGGCAAGTACATTTCTAGGAAAAGAAAATGAAATATCGAGTTATGAATTGCAGGTAAATGATGTGTTTAGTGCAGACAAAATTGCTGAAAACCTAAATAATGAAATAGAAGGAATAAAAGTTGAAAATTGGCAAAAAAATAATGAGCAGCTCTTAACTGCTTTACAAAGTCAAAGTAGTTCAAGTATTGTAATACAGGTTTTTGTAATTATTGCTGTGACTTTAGGTATAGCAAGTGTTTTGGCTGTATCAGTTGTGCAAAAATCAAGACAAATTGGTATCTTAAAGGCCATGGGAGCGACTAATCGCAGTGTGGCTATAGTCTTTTTATTACAGGGAGCAATTCTTGGAATATTTGGATCTATTTTGGGAAGTTTGAGTGGAATTGGCTTAAGTCAATTATTTGTGAACTTAATAAGAACAGCAGATGGTGATCCACTTTTTCCAGTTGAGATAAGTTTATCATTTATTATGCTTTCAATCCTTATTGCTACTTCAGCTGGAATGATTGCAGCCCTCATACCTGCTAGAAATTCAGCTAAATTAAGTCCAATGGAGGTTATAAGAAATGCCTAGAGAATTAATAGAAGTTGAAGATCTTGTAAAAGTATATGGGACAGAAATAAAAAATGAAGTTTTACATGGCTTAAAGTTTGGAATAAAACAGGGTGAATTTCTATCTATCATTGGACCTTCTGGTTCTGGAAAAAGTACACTATTGAATATTTTGAGTACACTTGATAATGCTACTTCTGGAAAGATAGTAATTAATGGTGAAGATATTAGTGATTTTGATGAAGATAGATTAGCTTCTTTTAGAAATGAAAATATTGGCTTTGTTTTTCAATTTCACCATCTTTTACCTGAATTCAATGCAGTTGAAAATGTAATGATGCCTAATTGGATAGAAAGTGGTAAGGCTAGTGATGAGCTCAAAGAAAGAGCTTATGAGTTGCTTGATTTAGTAGGGTTAAAAGGATTTGAAGAAAAGTTAATTACAAAATTATCAGGTGGGCAAAAACAGAGAGTTGCAGTTGCAAGGGCTTTGATGAATAAGCCGGCTATTTTGATGGCAGATGAGCCAACAGGTAATCTTGATAGTGAAACTACGATGAAGGTATATAATCTCTTAAGAGATATAAATAAAGAGTTAAATACTACTTTTGTAATTGTTACCCATGACCGGCATCTTGCTGCTAAGTCAGATAGAGTTATAGAAATGATAGATGGTAATATAGATAGAGATGTATATAAAGGAAGAATGGATGAAAGTGATGAATGGCAGGAATTAGCGCCAGTTTATTGTAGAGAATTGAAGGTTGGACCAGAGAGCAAATAGATTTGAACTATAATATGATAGAAATGAGGTGAAAAATATGTCTTGGCCAGTTTTAGTTGCAGTGTTTTTTGTTATTGGAATAGCTATTGTAGTTTCTAAAAAAAATAAATAATATTAAGGAGTAGATAAAATTTAATATTATATAAATAATCCAAGGAGTGTCTGTTTATGGTAGATGGAGATGAAAAACAAAAGGCTAGAGAAGATGCCTATAGATTGATTTCCTATCGAGACAGAAGTGAATCTGAATTAAGATCCAGACTCTTAGATAAAGGACATGATATTAATGTAATAGAAGCTATTATACCCAGGATAAAGGAATTAGGTTATTTAGATGATAGAAGATTTGCAGAAAAATGGGTAAGACATAAGGTTAAACACTCACCTAAAGGAAGCTATTTTTTATATAAAGAATTAGAGGAAAAGGGTGTGGCCAAAAAGATAATTAATGAAGTTTTAAAAGAAGAATACCCCTATAACTTAGAATATGAAAATGCATTAAAATTGGCTAAAAAGTGGAGAAATAAAAGTCGTAATAAAGATAAAGAGCTAGTTAAGTTAAAAGTTTATTTAAAAAATAAGGGATTTAATTATGAAATCATCTCTAATGTAGTAGATGATATTGTAGATTGATTTATTTACTTAATATTTGATCTGTTTTGGCAATAATATTTTTACTTGTATTTTCATATACTAGTTTCCCTGTAAATCCGATAGTATTTTCTAAATAAAATGTATTTGATTCATTACTTACAAGCCAGATAACAGAATATATAATAGCATCATTAGGATAATCTGGATCTTTTGGGTAAGTATCAATTTTTATAATAAGTCTAGGTCCACTATTAGATAATTTTAAATTACTTGCTTTTCTTATATTTTCTTTGATACTGTAGATGAAATTTTCTTCTAAGATTTCTTTTTCATGATTTCCAGATATCACTTCAATAGGATAAATTCGGTTATTAGCATAAAGAGATTTTGAAAAGCTAAGTAGTATAATTAATAAAAATAAAATAGTTAATGTTTTTTTCATGTCTTTTTCCTCCAGTTTTTAATCTACATTTATTGCTTCGCTATTTTCATCTTTTTTCTACACTTATTATAACACTAAATGGAATTATCTACAAAGTAAATTTACTGAAGTACCAAAATTTAAAATAGGGATTGCTATATTTTCGTTAAATTATATAATATAAGAGGGGTGAATATAATGAATAAAATGGGAGAGATTAAAACTGCCTTATTGCAGATGAGAGTTATTGATAATAAAGATCAAAATTTAGCTAAGGCAAAAGATTTTATAAATAAAGCTGTAAAAGAAAATGTGGATTTAGTTATGCTTCCGGAAATGTTTAATTGTCCTTATCAAAATGATAAATTTCCAGAATATGCAGAAAAAGAAGGTGAAAAAAGCTGGCAATTTTTGTCCCAGATGGCTAAGGAAAAAGAAGTATTTTTAGTAGGAGGGTCTATTCCAGAAATAACTGATAAAGGTGAAATTTATAATACTTCATATGTCTTTAATGATAAGGGAGAAGAAATTGCTAAGCATCGTAAAATTCACTTATTTGATATAGATGTTGAAGGGGGACAGATTTTTAAAGAATCTGCTACTTTATCAGCCGGGAATTCCTTAACTATTTTTGATACTCCTTTTGCAAGGATAGGATTAGTTATTTGTTATGATTTTAGATTTCCAGAATTAGCTGCTTCTTTGAGTAAAAAAGGAGTAGATATTATAGTTGTACCAGGTGCTTTTAATATGACAACTGGCCCTGCTCATTGGGAATTACTTTTTAGAAGTAGAGCTTTAGATAATCAGGTCTATACAATAGGTGTCGCACCAGCCAGAGATGAAAAGCAAAGTTATGTTTCTTATGGGAATTCTATAGTTGTTTCTCCCTGGGGAGATGTTTTAAAAAGATTAGGAGGCAAAGAAGATATTTTAATAGCAGATATAGATTTAGATTATCTTCACAAAGTAAGAGAAGAATTACCTTTATTAAAGCATAAACGTTATGATATATATGAATAGAATTCTAGACTTTATTATTATTTTATGATAAATTACAAGTAATAGTAATAAATATAAGGGGGGGAAGATAATGAAAAAAACTTTATCAATTACACTTATTTTAGTAATAGCAATTGCCTTTACAGGTTGTAGTCAAATGGAAAAAATTAAAGATTCAGTAGCAATTGGTGAGTCATTAAACACCTGGTTTCAATCAATTCAAGGTGAAGATGGAAGTTTATTAGATAATATGGTTGAAAATGGTGATGAAATATTATATGAGAAGGATTTAGAAGTTGATGTGTCTATGTCTCCCAAAGATGGTGATCCAATTAATATTAATCCTGATACCTTTGAAACAAGAGATGATTTAATAGCTTATGTAGAAGATGAAGAAAATTTACCTGAAGACTGGAAAGCATTCCGTGATTATGAATTACGAGGGTTTGATGATATAAATACTGTTAAAAACATAAAAGGCGAAAAAGTTGATTTAGATGAACAGAGTTTATCAAATGCACAGAAATTAGTCTCCTTAGTTCTTG
>JBNJDL010000098.1:0-8113 GCA_051744825.1 Bacillota bacterium
ACATGTACTTTAAGACCAATCAATCCATAAACAACATGACATCCCGCTTTTTCAAGTTTTTTAGCCCATTCAATATTTTTTTCTTCATCAAATCTTGCCTTAAGTTCTACCAATACAGTAACCTGTTTTCCATTTTCTGCTGCTTTAGCAAGAGATTCAATAATTGGAGAATCACCACTTATTCTATAAAGAGTCATTTTAATTGCCAGTACTTTTGGATCATTTGCTGATTTCTTTATAAAATTAATTACAAAATCAAAAGATTCATAAGGATGAGATAGAAGTAAATCTTTATTTTCAATAAGATCAAAATAATCATTTTCATTATATACATCACCAGGGGGTTGAGGTATAATAGGATCAAATTTAAGATTATTGAAACCTTCTATCTCAATTAAATCAATTATTGGCGTAAGATCAATCGGACCAGGAATAACATATAAATCATTTTCTTTTATTTTCAAAGAATTAATTAAAGAATTTCTTAATTTATTATTCATTCCTTTTTCTATTTCTAATCTTACCGGAAATCCCCACTGTCTCTTTTTTATATATTCTTCCATTTCTGCTAAAAGATCTTGATTATTATCTTGTATTTCAATATCTGCATTTCGAGTTATTCTAAAAGAAGCACATGCAATAATATTATATCCTGAAAATAATTTTTCACTATAATTTTTTATTATATCTTCAATATAAATAAATGTTTTTTTCTTCCCATTTGTTGGTAATTCAATTAATCTGTTAAGATTGGAAGGAACCCGGACAACTGCAAATAATTCATTTCCTTCCTTATTTGGAAATAAATCTATATCTTTAGGATTTTTACTTTTTAAATAAACTGCTATATTTAAACTTTTATTTGCCAGATGAGGAAAAGGGCGACTCTTATCTACTGCCATAGGAGTTAATACAGGTTGTATAATTTCTTTAAAATAATTATCTATATAATTAATATGCTTAGTATTTAACTCAGAGAAATCTTTAAAATAAATATCTTCTCTTTCAAGATTTGCTAAAATTAATTGGTAAGTTTTATAAGTATTTTTTACTAAATTATGTATTTTATTAGATATTAATTGTAAATGTTCTTCAGGTCTGTAACCTGCCTTATCTTTCTTATTGTACCCTGAAGCAATTTTATCTTTAAATCTGGCTACTCTAACCATCACAAATTCATCAAGATTAGACATTGTAATTGATATATATTTCATTCTTTCTAATAAAGGATTAGATTTATCTTTAGCTTCTTCAAGTACTCTCTTATTAAATTCCAACCAACTCAATGGTTTACTTAAGAAATATTCTTCACTATTTAAATCCATGAGCAACTCCTTTCAATTATATTATATATTTAAAACTTTTTTAAAATCAACTTTTAAACCAAATACTTCATAAAAAAGAGCGGATTTTTGCTTAATAGTCCATTCTTCCAACAAAATAGTGTTGTCAGAAAATGCTTTAATAACTAATTTTTTATTTTTAATTTCTGGCCGTATTTTACTAATTTTTTGTCGATGTGATTTATCAAGAGCATCTCCAAGCCTCAAAATTGCTGTTAATTTAGATACTAATAATCTATTCTTGGATGAAAGGTGCTTAAAGCTATCATCATTTTGATTTGGTAAAATACTACTATGGTATTTTGCAATATTTGCCACAATCTTTTTTTCTTCTTCAGTTAAACCCAAAATATTTGATGCTATAATAATATCATAACTATAATAATAATGACCCTTTAGACTCATAAATTTTCCAATATCATGCAAAATAGCTGCTACTTGTAAAAATAACCTTGCTCTTTCATTTAATCCATGAATAGACTTCAAACTATCAAATATTGTAAGAGAATATCGCTCTACAGCATCCGCATGTGCTTTATTATACTGATATTTTTTTCCTAAATTTATAGCAGATAAAATTGTGTTAACATCAAATATATTGTTCCACCTTCTAGCAATATCAGGATAAAACATATCCTGTAATAATATATCTGAAATAAATGCGGTAGAAGTAATAAAATTTTTGGCATTAGTAATTTCTAATATAGTTTTATATATAGTCATTGAAGGTAACAAAAGTTCTGAATCTTCAGAAGACAAATTATATTCATTCATTACTTGGTTAGGTGTTTTTTCTTTGATTTTATCATAAACATTTAGAAATTCTTTTTTTGATATAAAATTAATTTCGTTTTCTTTATTATTGTTTAAATTACACAAATCTTTAATCAAATTTATTTCCTTACCGGTAATAATTAAGTTATCTATATTATTTTGAGGTAAAACCTTTTTTAACATATATGTAAAACCACTTAAATATTCTTTTACTACTATATAAAATTTATCAGTTCTATTTTGAATACCTTTTAATATTTCACTTAATTTTAGTGAACCAACTCTAATATGTTGACTTGAAAGAATATTTCCTCTACGATATATTGCTACTCCCAAACTACCCGTTCCAATATATGCAATTACATTCTGAGCTTTTCTTATTTTGGGTTTATTATCTAAAACACGAGATATTTTTTTATAAATGAAATTCTTTTCTTCAACATCATTAAATACTTCAAATTTTATTCCAGTTTTTACGTTTATTTGATCTAAAATATAATCCCTGTTTTTTGCTTCTTTTATTGCAGTAGTAGCAATTGCTCTTGTTTTAGATACTTTATATTCAGAAATCAAATCCAAAAACCCATTGATTATTTTGCATGTTTCTTCTATTTTTTCAGGTGTTATTTTCTCCAGATTAAAAGTATCTTGTCCTAAATTTAAAGGGTATTTTAAATTTTCCAGTATTTTCATTTTTCCTTTTTCACTTTTTTCAGCTATTTTTAAATAAATTGCTCTTGATCCTAAATAAATAACTGCTCCCAATTTATAATTTTTATTCATTTTATAAACCTCCAATTTTTACTAAAGGAGTTTACTAATATATAAATAAGTATAACATAAATGGAGATAAAAAGTAATTGTATGAACGTTAACTTTATATTAAAATTTATAAAATTAATTGCAATAATATACTAAATGTAATAAACTTATTAACAATAATATTATTGAGAGGAGAGATATTTTGAATAATCTAGCCGTAATTGATATAGGTTCAAACTCTATTAAATTGGTTCTGGCAGAAGTTCAAAAAAATTTTTCTTTTAAACTTATTGATGAATTAAAAGAAACAGTAAGGTTAGGAGAGGGTATGGCAGAAAATTCTTATATGAAAGAAGATAGAATGAAAGTAGGTTTAAAAACAATAAAAATGTTCAAAAATTTATGTGATGCTACAAATACTGATGATATTATTGCTGTTGCTACAGCTGCAGTTCGTAATGCTGATAATAAAGATGAATTTTTAAATAAAATAAAAAAAGAAACTGGACTTGAAGTCAAAGTTTTAAGTGGTCAAGAAGAAGGTTATTATGACTATTGGGGAGTAGCAAATAGTATTCAAAATCAAGAAGGTTTAATAATGGATATTGGCGGGGGTAGTGTAGAATTAATTTGGATGAAAGATAAAAAAGTTAAAGAAAGTGTTAGTTTGCCATTTGGTGCTTTAACAGTTACCCAAAAGTTTGACTTGTTTCAATCTATTAATTCCGAAAAAGAAGATGATTTGAAAGATTTTTTATTTAAAAATTATGATGATTTGAATTGGATTAAAAAAGTGAATAACCTATTGCTTATAGGTGTTGGTGGTACTATACGTAATATAGCCAAGATTAATAAAAGAAAAAAAGATTACCCACTAGATAAAACTCATTATTACAAGATGAAAGATGAGGAAGTATTTGATGTTTATAATTTGGTTAAAAAGAAAAGTTTAGAAGAAAGAAAAAACATAAATGGTTTATCAACAAAAAGAGCTGATATATTTATTGGTGCTTCAGCCCTAGTCTCTTTTTTAATGAAACATTTTGAAATAAAAAATCTTTTAATAAGTGGAAAAGGAATTAGAGAAGGTTTAATATATAACTATATTTATGAAAGTAAAAATCCTGTTGATGATGTAATAGATTTTTCCATCCAAAATGTAATGCATAATTATAATTTGAACATCAAACATGCAAAACATATTCATTTATTAACTAAATCATTATTTAGACAACTTAAAGATCTTTTTTCCTTTGATTTAAACGACTTTAAAGGTAATATTAATAATATAATTAAAGTTTCTTGTATGTTTCATGACATAGGAACAAAAATTAATTATTACGATCATCATGAACATTCTTTTTATATGATAATTAATTCTGATATTAACGGACTAAATCACCGTGAACTTCTAATAAGTGCTTTCATAGCTGCCTCACATAGACATACAAAATATAGTTTAAAAAAATATAATTTAAACCGAGCAAGCTTTAAAAAAATAATAAGTAAAAATGGAAAAGATAAAGAAGTAATAAGAAAAATAGGACTATTACTAGAATTAGCAGAAAGTTTTGACCGGAGCATGAAAGGTATTGTTACAGATTTAGATTGTTCTTATAATAAAAATACAGTGAAAATAAAAGCAATTAGCGAAGAAGACATAGATTTAGAAATCAATGATGCTTTAGACGCAAGCAAGGGTTTCAAAAAACTTTTTGGCAAAAATTTAAAAATTAGTCAAGCAAGATTTTAAATTATTAGAGAAGGCCAAAATAACTTTTAATTTTTTTAAGCGTAAAAAAAGCCCCTCCTTCTAGACTTTTCTAAAGTAGGGGGGCTTAAACTAATGTCCGAAGATTATTTCTTTAGATCATTTTGGATTTTATTAAATTCTTCTCTATCTATTTCTCCTTTTGCATATCTTTTACGAGCTATTTCTTCTGGACCCATCTCAGATTCCTTATAATTTTTATTTATTGTACCTGAATTATTATTTTCAGCTTTTTTCTCTACTTTCAAAGATTTAAAAAGGTAAATACCTGCTATAATTAATATCCCCCAAAATAAGATCATCATAAATGAGCCACCTCCATACATCATATTAGGTCCAAAACAAGAACGAGCCAAACCCATAAATTCACCTCCAATTATTTTTTATAATCTACTTTTATATTTTTTCTTTTTAATAAGTTAGCATTTGTTACTACAGTGATTGAACTTGTAGCCATTGCTATCTCTGCAATAACTGGATGTAAAAGCCCAGAAATTGCTACAGGTATTGCAATTAAATTATAAAAGAAAGCCCAAAATAAATTCTGCTTTATTTTGCTAAAAGTTGCTTTCGATAACTTTACAGCACTAACAACAGCAGAAAGCTCTCCTCTTACTAAGGTTATATCAGCTGATTCAATAGCAATATCTGTTCCTGTTCCAATAGCTAAACCTACATCTGCTTTAGTCAAAGCAGGAGCATCATTAATTCCATCACCTACCATAGCAATAGTTTTAAATTCTTTTTTCAAATTATCAATCTCTTCAACTTTACCATCAGGCATTACTTCAGCAACAACTTTATCTATACCCACTTTTTGGGCTATAGCATTTGCTGTTCTTTCATTATCTCCAGTAATCATAGCTGTTTTTATTCCTAATTTCTTTAAAGCTTTTATAGCTTCCACAGAATCATCTTTTAAAGTATCAGCTACTGCAATAATTGCAATTATTTTTTTATCATAAGCAACTAACATCGCAGTTTTAGCTTCGTTTTCTAATGCTCTCAAATCTTTTTTTACATCTTTTATATTTATATCCTTTTCTTTCATTAAACGCAGATTCCCAACTAAAATTTCTTTATTATCTATCTCTGCTCTTACACCTTTTGCAGTTATAGCTTCAAAATTCTCAATCTCTTTTAATTTAATGTCATTTTTTTCAGCTTCTTTAACTATCGCAGAACCTAGTGGATGTTCTGAAGCCTTTTCCACTGAAGCTGCTAATTTTAAAGCTTTCTGAGAACTAAAATTCTCAAACGTCAAAATATCTGTTACTTCTGGTTTGCCTTTAGTTATTGTCCCTGTTTTATCAAAAACTATAGCATTAATGTCTTTCATTACTTGTATTGCTTCTCCATTTTTAATTAAAATTCCATTTTCTGCTCCCATTCCACTTCCAACCATTAAAGCAGTTGGAGTTGCTAAACCTAAAGCACAGGGACAGGCAATTACTAAAACTGAAATTGTTGCAAAAACAGCTAAAGTAAGTGAATTTAATCCTGGTTGAACCCAGGGCAAAAAGTCACTAGCCCAATAGGTAATCTCCTGAAAAAATTCAGGAAATACGAGCCAAGAAATAAAAGTTAATGTTGCAATTATTAATACTGTTGGTACAAAAACACCTGTTATTTTATCTGCTAATTTTTGAATAGGAACTTTAGTTCCCTGAGCTTCTTCTACCAATTTTACTACTTGAGATAGAAAAGTATCTTTACCAACTTTTGTTGCTTTAACTTTTAATAAACCATTTTGATTAATTGTAGCTCCTATTACTTCATCACCTTCAGTTCTTCTTACTGGCATTGATTCTCCTGTAGCCATTGATTCATCTATAGAACTTTCCCCTTCAATTATAATTCCATCTGTAGGAATTTTTTCACCAGGTTTAACTAACATTATATCTCCAGCTTTAAGCTTTTCAACTTTAATTTCTTTTTCTTCACCATCTTCAATTATAGTTGCCTTTTTGGCTCCAAGTTCCATTAGTTTTTTTATGGCCTGAGAAGCCCTACCTTTAGCTGATTCTTCAATATATTTACCAGTTAAGTGAAAAGCCATAATCATAGCTGCCACTCCAGCAAAATTAGCAAGAGGAGTAAAAAATACAGCCGGGCCTGTAATAAAAGCTGCTCCTGTTCCCATAGCAATTAAGACATCCATATTTGCTCCACCATGTTTTACTGACCTATAAGCACTACTAAATGTTCTTTTGCCAAAAACAAATAGTGGGGGAATGGCCAATAAAATCATTCCTAAATTATATATTGTTTCATTTGGCCAGACTAAGCCAAAAAACATCTCTGGAATCATCCAAATAATTATTGGTATTGTAAATACCCAGGTACCTAACATTCTTTTTTTAGCTTCTTTTACTTTTTTCTCATCTTTTAGTTTTTTTTTAGACTTGTCTTCTAAATCATTACTATCCCCAACAAAGGATATTATTTCATAACCACTCTGCTTTACTATTTCTACAAATTCTTCTCTAAGCAATTCTTCAGGATTATATTCTACTGTTCCTCTATCAGTTGCTATATTAACATCAGCACTGTATACGCCATCCATAGTTTTAAGATTTTTTTCAATAGTTTGAGCACAGGAAGCACAGTTCATTCCACCTATATCAAAAATGACTTTTTCTTTTTCATCATGCTGATTTACATCATAACCAGATTCTTTTACCGCTTTAATTAATTTATCTTTATTAGTAATCTCATTATCATAATTTACATATGCTTTTTCCATATTAAGATTTACATTTGCTTTTTCAACACCTTCTGTATTATTAAGAGCTTTCTCTACTCTAGAAGAACAAGCTGCACAGTGCATACCTTCGATTTCAAGAGTTAATTTTTCTTTACTCATAACTTTACACCTCCTAATGATAATATGACCCAAAAACTTTTATTTAATTAAAATACCCCTCTTAGGTATCCTTGTTTAAAAAATAACATATTAAGCTAAAAATGTCAAGTAAATTACTCAACTTTATAGCAATAAAAAAAGAGAGAGCATTTATAACTCCCTCCTGCTTAATTATCAAATATCCTATTTTAACTAATGTCAAACTTAAAAATATCACCAGTAGAAGCTAAATTAACTTTATCTCCAAAAGCCTTTTTCATTTTCATTGCAGCTTTATTTCCAGTACAGTGAATAGGTACAAGCAAATCAAAATTAAGCTTTTTTAAATAATTAACTATTTCATCTATTTCACAATCACTAGAATGTTTAAGATGCATACCGCCTAAAATAGCTCTGATTTTTTGCTTTGTACTTTCTTTTATTTCTTTTATTATATTTATTACTCCCTTATGACTGCAACCAAGCAAAATTACAATACCTTTATCTGTTTCAAAATACAAACTCATATCATCTGCAAAATCATCTATTTTTTCTTGGCCATTTTCTTCAATTATATATTTTTCATTAATATAATCATCATTTTGGGTTTTAACCTCT
>JBNJDL010000099.1:0-8071 GCA_051744825.1 Bacillota bacterium
AATTGAGTTTTTCAAGATCTCTGAGCCATTTATACTCTCACTGAGAGATTGCAACTCAATTTCCAATCAATTCGCTAATCAAATAATACACTTACTGATAAATCTTTATAAATTCTATCTATAGCTTCACCTAAAAGAGACGCTACTGAAATAACTTTAATATTATCCAACTCATCCATTCCATCTGGAGTAATAGTATTTGAGACAACTAATTCTTTAAATGGTGCTTTTTTAAGTCTTTCTATAGCTGGTCCAGAAAATAGTGCATGAGTTGCAGAAGCATAAACATTTTTAGCTCCCTTTTCTTTTAAAACCCTTGCTGCCTCAGACATAGTACCTGCAGTATCAATAATATCATCAAATAAAATAACATTTCTACCTTCAACATCACCAATTATATTCATAACCTCTGCTACATTTGGCTTTGGACGTCTTTTATCTATAATTGCCATTGGAATATCTAAGGATTGAGCAATACTTCTTACTCTTTTTACTGCTCCAACATCTGGAGAAACAGCTGTCATATTACTAATATCTTTTTCTTCAAAATACTCAACCATTAAAGGGGCAGCATAAAGATGATCTACAGGAATATCAAAAAATCCTTGAATTTGTGAAGCATGTAAATCAATAGATACTACTCTATCTGCGCCTGAAGTAGCTAATAAATTAGCCACCAATTTTGCAGTAATTGGAGCACGAGGTTCAGCTTTTCTATCCTGGCGAGCATAACCATAATAAGGGACTACTGCTGTAATCCTACGAGCTGAAGCTCTTCTTAAAGCATCAATCATTACTAGTAATTCCATTATATTTTCATTTACTGGTGGTTTTGTTGGCTGAATAACAAAAACATCAGCCCCTCTTACAGTTTCATCAATTCTTACACTAATTTCACCATCTCTAAAACGATCTATTTCAGCACTTACAAGTTCAGTACCTAAATAATCACAAATATCTTTAGCCAATTCTGGGTGGGAATTCCCTGTGAAAATTTTTAACCTATCAGTATATGTTGACATTTAGATCCTCCTTAATCATCCTGAGCTTTTTCACCTTTTTTATGAATATGAGCCGGAACTCCTAAAACAACAGTTCCTTTTTTTACATCTTTGGTTACTACAGAGCCTGCACCTGTTTTAGCATTATTAGCTATTTTTACTGGAGCAACTAAAGTCGAATTACTACCAATAAAAACTGAATCTCCAACTTCTGTTTTATGCTTTTTCTTACCATCATAATTTGCAAAAATAGTTCCAGCACCAATGTTAGTTTTTTCTCCAATACTGGCATCACCAACATAACTCAAGTGAGGAACCTTAGTATTTTCCCCTATCTGAGCTTTCTTTAATTCTACAAAATCACCTACCTTAACTTCATCAGCTATTTTAGAACCAGGTCTAATATAAGCAAAAGGACCTATTGTACAATTATTACCAATTTCACTTTCCCAAACTTGTGAATTTGCTTTTAATTCTACATTTTTGCCTAATTTAGCATTAACTAATCTACTATGAGGACCAATAACACTTCCTGATTCAATAACTGTTGATTTTTCTATATATGTAAAAGGATATATAACTGTATCCTTTTTTATAACAACTTCTTTATCTATGTAAGTTGTGGAAGGATCTATAATTGTAACTCCACTGGCCATTAACTTTTCATTTATTCTTTTTCTTAATACCTTTTCTGCCTTTGCTAAATTACTTCTATCATTAACGCCAATAATTTCTTTAGTATTTTTAATAGGCACTGGAATAACCTTATTACCATTATTTTTTATATAATCAACTGCATCAGTTAAATAATACTCATTTTGAGCATTATTAGTATCTATATTATCTAATGATTCAGCTAATAGATCACTTTCAAAACAATAAACTCCACTATTAATTTCTTTTACTCTTTTTTCATTATCACTTGCATCATCTTCTTCTACAATTTTATTTACTTCCCCTTTAGCATCACGAATTATTCTTCCATAACTTTCAGGGTTATCTAACTTGGCAGTTAAAATTGAAAGACCAGCATTATTTTCTTGATGAGAATTAATTAGATTTTCAATAGTTGTTTTTTTTAACAAAGGAGTATCTCCATATAAAACTAAAACAGGGCCATCATGAGCTTTAATTTGTTTTTTAGCTTGCATAACAGCATGCGCTGTTCCTAATTGCTCTTTTTGTTCTACAAAATCTAAACTGTAATCACTAAGACTTTGCTGAACTTTTTCTCCTTGATGACCAATAACAGCAACTATTTTTGAACTTAATTCATCTATAGTTTCTATAACATGCTTTACCATCTCTTTACCTGCTATTGGATGAAGAACTTTAGTAAGATCAGATTTCATTCTAGTACCTTTACCAGCAGCAAGAATTACAGTTAACAAATCAGACATAATAAACCTCCTAAATAATTAAAATGAAAAAGAAAAACTTTGACTAGAAAGTAATTTTCTGTTTTCTTCCTTTACTAAATTATCTAATTCTACCTGAAAATCAATATTTGGCAATTCACCATTCATTAAATAATATCTTAAAAATATAGGGTACAGTGCATCTTTTAAACCATATTCAATTAATAAACTAAGGTCTTTATAAGCACTAAAAAGACCAACACTTTCTTCAGAAAAAACCTTTTGTATTGCATTATTTAAAGAAAAACCACCTATAATATTTGCTAAATTACTTTTTTTCATCAGTTCCATAGTATCATCATAAAAATATAACTCTGGTAAAGTAAAACCATAAGCATTTTCCATTATTGAAATATCAGAATTAAAATTATGTCCTACAAATATATCTGGACTATATTTACTTATTACAGAGCGTAAAATATCTATACCTTCAGTTATACTTACAGAAGGTGCTAATTTTGAATTAGTAAAAATAAAACCTGAAGTTATTGGCTTAAGGTCATCAATAATTACATATTGAATACAATCTAAATCACTTTTTAAATATTCTGTATCTATCCCCATAATTCTTTTTGCTTCTGGAGCCTTACTCCAATATGATTCTGTTTTAAAAGTAACCATCTTATCATAAGTAGAATCTAAACTTTTTAATCTACTTAAAGTTTTTGATTTCAAATTTTTAATACCTACTACTGAAGCAATTTCTTCCAATGAGGCTTCTTTAAACTTCTTCTCTGTTGGATATTTTTTTAACACTTTTTTTAATCTCTTCCCTCTACCTAAAATTAATGCTAATTTAAATTTATAAAGATCTTCTGCCATTACATATGGTCCCATTTTTTAAGCCCCTTAATTTGGAAAAATTTATTATTTTTATAAAAAATAGTTTATTTTATACTTAATTAAAACAGCTTTAATCGTATGAAGTATAACAGACAAAGTGTATTTTGTCAAGCAAAGAAAAACAGCGGTTTAAACCGCTGTTTAAAATAAGAAGAGGATTACTGAAAAAATTTGCTTATGCAATTTCTTTTTTATAACTTTCAATAACCTTATTTTGAATATTTTCTCTAAAATCCGCTGTTATTGGAAAACAAACATCTTGAAATTCTCCATCACGCATTCTTCTAGCTGGCATTGAAACAAAAAGACCATTTTTACCTTCAACAACTTTAATACTTCTTATTACAAAAACATCATCAAAAGTCAAGTTAGCATAAGCCTTTGTAGGACCATTACGACTGGAAAGAAATACCCGGACATCAGTAATTTTCATAAAGATCACCTTCCTGGATTTTTTTAAAAGAAAAAATTAGTAATTGGTAAAATTTTCTTTTATATTTCTATTATACTCCAGAAAGATATCTATTTCAAGAAAAATTTTATATTTTTTCCAAAAATCTCCATAACTCATCTCTGCTTTTTTTATTTAGTAATTCTACTTTTCCATTTCTTTTTAAAATATAATCGCTTTCAACTTTAAATTTTCCAATGATTGAAGCTTCTATTCCTTCTTTTTTTAATTTTCCCACTAAATCTTTTCCATTTTGAGTAGATATTAACATACTTCCTGATGAAATTAAGGCTAATGGATCTATTTCTAAAGCTTCAGTTATTCTTTTAGTTTCCTTATTTATTATCACTTGATTTTTATTTAGTTCAAAACCTAAATTAGCTGCTTCAGCCATTTCTTTCATTGCTCCATATACTCCACCTTCTGTTACATCATGCATAGCATTAACTCCATGTTCTTTAGCAATTTTTCCTTCTTTAATTACACTAAGCTTACTTTTATATGTTTTAGCAGCTTCAATAATTGATTCATCTATACTATTTTTTCTTAATATATTAGCATGATCATTAGCTAATATATATGTACCTTCTATCCCTGCTCCCTTGCTAAGCACTATATCATCTCCTGCTTTAGCATTTGCAGAAGATAAATGCTCACCCTTTTTTATTTTAGCTACAGCAGTCACAACAATAATAGGAGCTTTAACTAAATCAAGCACCTCAGTATGACCACCTAATATTTCTACGTTTAATTTTTTAGCTGATTGATCAATTTCTTCCATTAATGAAATTGTGTTTTCTTCTGTAAATTGTTCCGGTAAAAGTAAAACAACTTCTATCCCAACTGGTATAGCACCATTACTAATTAAATCATTACAGGCAACATTTACTGCTAAATAACCTGCATTATCTGCAGCTCCAGTTATTGGATCAGAAGAAATAACTAATGAATTTTCTCCAAAATCTACTACAGCACTATCTTCACCTATTCCAGCGCCTACTAGTACATCATTTCTATGGTGAGTAATCTGTTCTAATATTGTATTTTTAAGTGTATTACTTTCAACTTTTCCGGCTTTCATACTAGACATCTCCTTATCTTTGTTTTAAGAATTCATTTAACTTATTCGCAATTATTAATGCAGCAATTCCTCCAATTATCATTTGACCATAATCAATTCCTATTTCTGGTAAAATAACTGCCCAGCTAATTAAAAAACCCTTTGTAATTGCATAACCAATAATCATAATATGGCCACCAACTATTATTGCTAAAATATTTCTCATCAAATTGCCTTCTTCACTGATTTTCCCAACAACATAACCTTCTAAACCTTTAACAATAAAGGTAAATGGTGCCCAAATTGAATAACCTAAAATAAGGTCTGCCATAGCTGACCCAACACCTCCAGCTATTCCACCAGCTTTTCCTCCAAAAACTAAGGCTATAGAATAAATTGCTAATTCTCCTAAATTAAAATAGGAAGAACTTGGCCCGGGTATATGTATAAATGTAGCTACAGTAGTAAAAGCAATAAAAAGAGCCAGGTATGATATAATCCGGGCACCTGCCTCTTTTAAATTAAAATCTAAAAAAACTTCTTTTATATTTTTTTCAGCCATTCTAACCATCTCCTTAACTTAATTTAAAGAATTGTATTACTACAATCCTTCATATTGTATTGCTTTATTTAAATATATAATACAATATTGCAATACAAAAAGTCAAGAAGTTATTTAAAAATTATTTAAATAACGATCTATTTCCCAATTGTGTACTTGAGTTCTATATTCTTCCCACTCAAATTCTTTAGCTTTTAAGAAATGCTCAAAAGCATGTTCTCCTAAAACCCCTTTGATAACTTCATCATTTTTTAATTCAGCTACAGCCTCCATTATATTTGTAGGTAAAGTTTTTATCCCTTTTTTATTAATAGTTTTACTACTCATTGCAAAAATATTATCAGTCTCTTGTTTTTCAGGTTTAATTTTATTTTTTATACCATCTAAACCTGCTTTAAGCATAACTGCCATTGCCAAATAAGGATTACTAGAAGGATCTGGACTACGAACTTCTAAGCGCGTTCCTTTTCCTCTCGCAGATGGAACTCTAACTAATGCACTTCTATTTTGTGTTGACCAGGATATATAAACAGGAGCCTCATAACCTGGAACCATTCTTTTATATGAATTAATTGTCGGATTAGTTATGGCAGTAAAAGCAGGAGCATGCTTTAAAATTCCTCCAATATAATAATAGGCATCTTCACTAAGGCCTAATTCATCATTTTCATCTGCAAATATATTTTTCCCATCTTTAAAAAGAGATTGATTAACATGCATTCCTGAGCCTGCTTCACCATAAATTGGTTTTGGCATAAAGGTAGCATGTAAATTATGTTCAAGGGCAATAATCTTTGTCACAAATTTAAATGTAGTTATATTATCAGCTGTTCTTAAAACAGGAGCATATTTAAAATCAATTTCATGTTGACCAGGAGCTACTTCATGATGAGCTGCCTCTACTTCAAAACCCATTTTTTCTAAAGCAAGTGAAATATCACGTCTCGCATTAGCTCCTAAATCTACAGGAGATAAATCAAAATAACCTCCCTGATCATGAGTTTTAGTTGTAGGTTCACCATTTTCATCTCTCTCAAATAAAAAAAATTCTGGCTCAGGACCAGCTTGCATTTCTAAACCTAATTCTTTTGCTTCTTTAATTACATTTTTCAAAATAGTTCTTGGACAACCAGAAAAAGCTTCTCCTTCAGGAGTATAAATATCACACATAAATCTAGCTACATTTCCTTGATCAGTTTTCCAGGGAAAAATAGCAAAGGTATCAAAGTCTGGTCTTAAGTACATATCTGATTCATTAATACGAGTAAAACCTTCAATAGAAGAACCATCAAACATTATTTTTCCATCTAAAGCCTTAGGAAGTTGTTCTATTGTTATTGCCACATTTTTAATTATTCCTGTAATATCAACGAATTGAAGTCGAATAAATTTAACATTATTTTCCTCTGCAAATTCCAAAATATCTTCTTTACTATATTTGCTCAATTTAATCTATCCTCCTTTATAAATATAAATAAGATTGTATATTATTCCACATTATAGCACATAAACACTTTAGTGTCAAAAAGTGTTTTCACACGATAATCAGCTAAACATATACTATTAAATAGCTAACTGAAAGGAGAATATTATGAAAAATATTATTGAAAATTATTTTCCAGGTGCTAATACGCCTCAAGGATTTTTTTCTTATTATAAATATTTAGATATTTACGCTAAAAAAACTTATATAATTAAAGGTGGACCTGGCTGTGGCAAATCAACTTTTATGAAAAAAATTGCTAAAAAGGCACTTGATTATAATTTTTCTATTGAATATCATCACTGTTCCTCAGATAACAATTCTCTAGATGGAATTGTTATAAAGGAAATAAAAGTAGCTATTATAGATGGAACACCTCCCCATATAGTTGATCCAAAATATCCAGGTGTAGTAGAAGAAATAATCGACTTTAGTAAATTTTGGAATAATAAAATGCTATTAAGTAATAAAACTAAAATAATTGATTTAACAGATGAAATTAGCAATTATTTTAAAAAAACTTACTACTTACTAAATAAAAGTAAGAAAAATTATGACCTAAAATTAAAAAAAACACTTGCAAAAATGGATAGCAAAAAAATCAAAGATGAATTCCAGCAATTATCTAGAAAAATTTTTAATGACAATTTTAAAATAGAAAAAAATAATAGTCAAAAAAAATATTTTGAAAGACATCTTTTTAGCACTTCTTTAACCCCACAGGGTGTTATTTCTTATTTAAATGAAGTACATAATAACTATAAAAGAAACTATAATATCATATCCAAAAGAATAGATTACAATGACTATTATTTTAAGAAAATATCTAAAAAATTAAAAGAAAATAATTTTAGTGTATTTTATTTGCACAATTTTTTAGAACCAAAAATGATAAATGCTTTAATTGTTCCTGAATTAAGTATTAGTATAACTACAAATAATTATTTAGATAATATTGAGAAAAATGAAGTTGCAGATGCACTAACACAGTTAAAAAAAGCCAAAAGCACTCATGATGAATTAGAAAAAATCTATATTTCAGCTATGAATTTCAAAAAATTAGACTCTTTTAGTGAAAATTTTATATCTAATCTTTTTAATTAATTTGGGTTTTAAGAGTGTGGCATTTATAAATAAAGTCATCTTCTCTTGACCAATTTTTTACTATAGTATTAGCTTTTTTTTCATTTTTAACTATAGCAAAAACACTTGGACCACTACCAGACATTAAAACAAGTTCAGGAGAAAATTTC
>JBNJDL010000100.1:0-8068 GCA_051744825.1 Bacillota bacterium
TTAAATTCATTTGCTAAATCATTATAATTATCTCCAAATTCTTTCCAAAAATCTTTTTTAAATTTCTTTAAACTAAAATTATCTTTTAATTTATCTTTGGCCTTTTTTTGAAATTTTTGCATCAATAAACTTTTTTCATTAAATTTGTGTATCCTATATACTCCTTCATCATCAAAACTCAGCTTTTCTCCTTTTTTTAATTTTTGAATATAATCTAAATTTTCATCAATTAATTTTTCATCTACAATACCTGAATGAGAAGCAATATAATTTTCTACTGATAATGATTTTAAGTATGAAAGAGATTCAATATATTTTTCTAGATCATTCCAGAGAACAATGGGAATAGGTGCTTCCACAAGATCTCCAATATAAGCTGTAGAATCTTTTTTATCTATACAAATAGCTGAATCAATTGTATGACCAGGAGCATAAACAAATTCTATCTCATCATCTGCAAAATATAATTTTTCCTTAAAAGTTAGATTTGGGTATACTAACTCTACATCTCCATTCTGAAAATTTTTCTTTAACTCAAGATCATATTCTCCTCTCATTTTAAATCTTTCTAAATTAAATTCATGTGCAATTATTATATTATTTTTAAATACACCATTTCCCCAGTTATGGTCATAATCAGAGTGTGAATTAAAAATAACTAGCTCTTTATCTTCAAGGCCATTATCCTGAATATAATCTCTAACTATCTTCATAGACTTAGGACCTAAATGAGTATCACATAAATAAAGCCTATTATCCCCTTTTATTAAATACACTAAATTTTGATCATCATATTGAAAAATTACTCCCCGTCTTCCAACTTCTTTAATTTCTTTTAACATAATTTTGTACCTCCAATATATTAATATTCTAAATTCATTAATTCCTCTTTTTCATTAGCAGGCGCTTTTTCTAAAGCATATCTAAAAATTGTTCTAGATAAGTTTTTCACATTATTTTCAAGGTATTTATATACATCTTCTGGATAAGATAAATAGGCATATTTTAGAAGCCAGCCTACACCTTTTTGAACATGAATTTCATTGTCATCTTTTAAAATTTCTGTTATCTCCAATACCTTAGAAAAACTAACATTAACTTTAAAACTGCGAGTTGATTCTAATAGACTAACTGGTGCAGCCCTTCTTACATAAATCTTTTCAGATTCAGCCCATTCTTCAGGCAAAATATGATAAATATTACGAGCAACTTTATTTCTCAATTTAGACCCAGATAAATTATTATTAATCTCAAATTCCTTATCTGTTTTTTCTACTATTAATTTTTTATTCATCTATACTACTCCTTTCTTCAGGTAAACAAGAACTTTTTATAATAACTTCATTCCTGATATAAGTCATACAATAACCTTGAGAGTTATAGTTCTTCTAATTATTTTAATCACATAATAAAATAATTAAAGATAAATCAACTATTTCCTGCAAAAATTCAAAAATTACTTAATCTTATTAAATCTATAATTTATTTTTTAATTTATGAGCTTTTTTACTATATAATGGTCTTTTTACATAACTACTATGAAATAATTCTCGAGAAAGCTCTCCCATAGCTTCTCCCAAAAATTCATTATATAATTTTTTAATCCATGGATTTTCATGAGCTGTTCTAACTTTTTTGTTTTCATCAGCCAAAAATAAAGCTTCACCCCTTTTATTTCCTGCCTCTACCTGCATATACCACTCATCTTGATTACTATAAATAGGCTGACCACCACCACCGACACAACCTGATGGACAGGCCATTATTTCTACTAAGTGATATTCAACCTCACCTCTAAGCACTCTATCTATTAAATGACGTGCATTACCCAAACCGCGCGCTACAGCAAAACGTAATTTTTTACCTTTAATTTCAACTTCAAGTTCTTTATAACTATCACCTCTGATAGCTTTATACTGTATAGCTTTCATCTTTTCACCTGTTAATCTTTCATAAACTGTTCTAAGAGTAGCTTCCATTACCCCTCCACCTGCACCAAAGATAACTCCAGCTCCACTGGCATAACCCATTGGCTCATCATATGATTCATCCGGCATTTTTTTTAAGTCAATTCCTGCCTGTCTTAGCATTTGACCTAATTCTCTTGTAGTTAAAACCGCATCTACTGCCTGTAAACCTCTCACTTTCATTTCTGGTCTTCTTGCCTCAAATTTTTTGGCAATACAGGGCATAGTAGAAACACAAAAAATGTTTTCAGGGTCTATTTCTGCCTGCTCTGCATAATATGTTTTTGAAAGTGCCCCAAAAACCTGTTGAGGAGAACGAACTGTAGACAAATGAGGCAAAAGTTCAGGATAAAAGTTTTCTGCAAACTTAACCCAGCCTGGACAGCAGGAAGTAAATTGAGGTAATCTCTTTTTTTCTTTTAATCTATGAATAAATTCTTCTCCTTCTTCCATTACAACTACATCTGCCCCAAAGCAATCATCAAATACTTTATCAAAGCCTAACTTCTTTAAAGCTGCAACAACTTTGCCTGTCACTAATGAACCTATAGGCATGTTAAAAACTTCACCTAAAGTCGCTCTTATTGCAGGAGCAGTCTGAATTACTACATGCTTATTTTTATCTGCTAATGCTTCCCAGACTAATTCACTATCTTCTCTTTTTTCATGAAGGGCCCCTGTAGGACAGGCCAAAATACATTGTCCACAATAGGTACAGGGAGTATCTACATAACTATCATTCATTGCTGGTGCTGCAAAAGAATTAAAGCCTCTTTCATTTATTTCATAAATGCTAGCAGTAACAACTTCTTTACAAACATTAACACATCTTCTACACAAAATGCATTTATTAGGATCTCTTACAATAGATGGTGATAGGTCATCAATAGGAAGTTCTCTTTTTTCCCCTCTATATTTTAGCTCTCGAATATCATATTCTTTTGCTAAACTTTGCAATTCACAATTTTGATTGGCAATACAACTCAAACAATCTGCTGGGTGATCGGAAAGCAATAATTCAATTATTTCTTTTCTAGCTTTAATTACCTCTGGAGTAGAAGTTTTTACTTTCATCCCTTCTTCTACAGGAGAAATACAGGATGGACGAAGCATAGGATCCCCCTCTACCTTTACAAGACAAACTCTACAGGCTCCTTCTTCATTAATATCTTTTAAATAACAGAGAGTAGGAATGTTTATTCCTATTTTCTTTGCTGCCTCCAAAATGGTTGTTCCTTCTTTTACTTTTAATTTTTCTCCATCTATCTCAAGATTTATCATTTCACTTCTCCTATTTTAGCTTTTTTATTTTTTGATAATTTACAAACACCATATGGACAATATTTATCCACTATGTGGGTTTCATACTCTTTTCTAAAGTTTTTTAAGGTACTTAATACTGGATTAGGAGCTGATTGTCCTAAACCACATAAAGAAGTTTTTTTAATTAGATCTGAAAGTTCTTCTAATTTTTTTATATCATCTATTTTAGCTTTTCCACTAACAATTCTATCTAATATTTCAAGCATTCTTTTTGTCCCAATTCTACAAGGAGTACATTTTCCACATGATTCATCTTGAGTAAAGTCCAGATAGTACCTTGCTATATCAACCATACAAGTATCTTCATCCATAATTACTAAACCACCTGAGCCAATCATAGATCCTATTTCCAGTAGATTATCATAATCTAATGCTAAATCAAGATGTTCACGACAAAGCACACCTCCAGAAGGTCCACCAATTTGGGCAGCTTTGAATTTTTTATCATTAGCAATTCCACCACCTAAATCATAAATTATTGTCTTTAAAGTAGTTCCCATTGGGACTTCAATTAAACCAGAATTTCTTATATCTCCAGCAAGGGCAAATACCTTTGTTCCTTTACTTTTTTCACTACCAAATTGAGAATACCATTCTCCACCATTGCGAATTATTGCCGGAATATTAGCAAAAGTTTCTACATTATTGATTAATGTAGGTTTATCCCATAAACCTTCTTCAGCTGGAAATGGAGGTTTTGACCTGGGATTTCCTCTCTGGCCTTCTACAGAATTCATAAGAGCTGTTTCTTCACCACAGACAAATGCTCCTGCTCCAATCCTTATTTCCAGGTGAAAATCATGGGAAGAATCCATTATATTTTTACCTAAATATCCTTCTTTATTAGCTATTTTTATGGCCTTTTTTAAAGTTTTTACAGCCTCAGGATATTCTGCTCTAACATAAATAAAACCCTTTTTTGCCCCAATAGCATAAGAAGCAATTGTTATTGCCTCAATAATACTAAAAGGATCACCTTCAATTATACTTCTATCCATAAATGCACCAGGATCACCTTCATCAGCATTACAAATAACATATTTGATATTTTCTTTATTTTTAGCTGTTAACTCCCATTTTTTAGCTGTAGGAAAGCCTCCACCACCTCTTCCACGCAACCCTGAAAGTTTAACTTCCTCAATAACTTCTAAAGGAGTCATTTCAAATAAAGATTTTTCTAAAGCCATAAATCCCTTTTCATTAATATAATCTTCTATATTCAAAGGATTTATTTTTCCAAAATTACGAAGAGCAATTCTCTTTTGTATTCCCTTTCCACATGAGAGCAACATTTCTTTTTGAGGCAAGTTTTTCATCCTTCCTATTTTAGCTTAACTTTCTTTATAGCTATTTAAAATTTCTTCTAAATTATCTATTTTGACATTTTCATAAACATCTTCTCCAATACTTATCACAGGTGCTTTATGACATATTCCCTTACATCTAGTAATTTCGATATTAAAAAGACCATCATCACTTATTTCTCCTGGCTTAACATCTAATATCTTCTTTAATTTTTTTAATATTTCTTTTGAACCTTTCACATAACAGGCTGTACCAGTACAGACTTCAATTGTATATTTTCCACTTTTTTTCAAAGAAAAAAGAGAATAAAAACTAACTACCCCATAAACCTCTGAAAAAGGTATTCCTGTTTTTTTGGCAATATATATCTGGATTTCTCTTGGCAAAAAACCAAAATAATTTTGTATTTCATGTAATATATTTATAAGTACTCCTTGCTTTTCTTTATATTTATCTATTATTTCATCCAATTTATTTTTATCTTCTTTAGTTAAAACATTTTTTTCTCCCACTATAATTCACCTCAATCTTTATTTTGCACAAAATTTTTTAATAAATTCTATAATTTTAAAATAAAACAAAAAATCCTAGCCTTTCAGCCAGGATAAAGTAATATAAATAATTTTTTATTTTCACTTATCATTACTATTTAAATATTTTTTTATTTCCTTAGTAAATCGTTCACCATACTTAGAATATTTTACTTCTCCAACTCCACTGATACTTAACATAGAGTTTTTGTCTAAGGGAAAATATTTGCTCATTTCTTTTAAAGTACTATCATGAAAGATAATATAAGGTGGAACTCCCTCTTCATCAGAAATTTCTTTTCTCAAATCTCTTAAAATATTAAATAATTCATTATCACTTGTTACACTTTCTTGCTTGCTTTCTATTTTCCTGTATACTTTTTCATTTCCTTTTAAGACATCATAAGAATTTTTATTTAGATTTAAAACAGGATATTTACTTCCTGATTGATCTAAATAATTATCAGCAATTAACATATTCATCATATTTTTTATTTCTTTTATACTATAATCACCCATTATATTATAGGTAGAAATTTCATTAAAATTATTGTTCAAGATTTTTTTAGCCTTTGAGCCTGCTAAAACTTTCGCTGTTGTTGTAATTCCCCATCTTTGTTCAAGTCTATAAACACAAGATAATATTTTTTGAGCCTCAACAGTTATATCCTTTTCTTCTCTCTCATCATTACAATTACTACAATTATCACATTTTGTAATTGAATGATCATCACCAAAGTAATCTAAAATATAGGCTCTTAAACACTGTGAAGTATGACAATAATCAACCATTTTCTGTAATTTATCCAAATGTTTTGCTTTTCTCTCATCACTGCTTTCAGATTGCTCAATCAAAAATTTTTGTATATGTTTATCCTGAGGTGAGTAAAGTAAAATACAATCTGCAGGCTCACCATCTCTACCTGCCCTACCAGCTTCTTGATAATAGGATTCAATATTTTTTGGCATATTGTAATGTATTACATAACGTACATTTGACTTATCTATTCCCATTCCAAAGGCATTTGTAGCTACTACTATGTTTATTTTATCATAAATAAAATCTTCCTGAGTATCATGTCTTTCTTTATCAGATAAACCAGCATGATATCTCCCTACTTTATAATCTTGAGCTAAAAGCTTATTATATAGTCTATCAACCTCTTTTCTAGTAGCAGCATAAATAATTCCAGATAGATCTTTATTTACCTTAAGATAATCTAAAAGAAATCTATCTTTATCTATACCCTTTCTCAACTTAAAATTAAGATTTTCTCTATCAAATCCAGTAGTAAATATATTTTCTTTTTCCATATTTAATTCTCTACTAATATCTTCTTTTACTTCTGGAGTTGCAGTTGCTGTAAATGCACTAACTACTGGTTTGGGGTTTAATTGATTAATAACCCTGGCAATTTGTAAATAGCTTGGTCTAAAATCATGTCCCCACTGAGAAACACAATGAGCTTCATCTACCGCTAACATCGAAATATCTATATTTTTCAATAAATTTATAAAATAGCTAGATCTAAGTCTTTCTGGAGCTATGTATAATAGATTATATTCATCTTTAACAGTTTTTGAAAATCTTTCTTTAACTTCTTCAAAACTTAAAGAACTATTGATATAGGAAGCTGCAATTCCCATTTCTTTTAGTGCATCTACCTGATCTTTCATAAGTGAAATCAAGGGTGATATTACAATTGTTACTCCCTCAAATATATTTGCAGGAATTTGATAACACAAAGATTTACCTGAGCCTGTAGGCATTATTGCAAGTGTATCATTTTTATTTAAAATACTCTGGATTACTTCTTTTTGTCCTTCTCTAAAAGAATCAAATCCATAATATTTTTTTAAAATCTTTTTGGCTTGATCAATCATTAAATATCCTGACCTTTCTTTTATTAATTATATATTTTATTCAACTCCATTATAATCATCAATTTCTCTTCTAATATCAAGCATTCTTTTATCAAGATCTTTAATTATATCTGCACACTCTTTCAATTTTTCTGGAATATCTTCTGGAGCATCATCTTTATATTTATAATATATTTTATGTTCTAAACTCGCCCAAAAATCCATAGCAATTGTTCTAATTTGAATTTCAACTTTTGCATCTTTAGCTTGGTCTGTCAAAAATATAGGAAGTTGAACAATTAAATGCAAACTTCGATAACCATTTTCTTTAGGATTTTTAATATAATCTTTGACTCTAAGTACTTCTATATCATCTTGATTTTTAATCATTTCATAAATATTATAAATATCTGAAGTAAATGAACAAATAATCCTTACTCCAGCAATATCATTAATATATTTTTTAGCATTCTCTATGCTTACTTCATAACCTTTTCTTTCTAATTTTTCTATTATACTTTCTGGATTTTTAACTCTATCTTTGATGTGTTCTATTGGATTATAATCATGAATTAATTTAAATTCTTTGTTTAAAATTTTAAGTTTTGTATTAATTTCCTCTACAGCTGATTCATGTAAAAATAAAAGTTTTCTCCACTCTTTAAAATTATAATAATTTGCTAAATTTTTTAGTTCTTTTTTCATTTCTTTTGCTTTCATTATTGATTCTCCTTATGTAAGTATTATACATAATTAATTATATATATAATAATCATACAATACAAGCTGTAAAATTAATTTCTTAAACAAGAAAAACTCCTTAACTTAAAACTAAAAATAAGTTAAGGAGTTAATATTTTATTCAAATAAATATTTAAATTCTTCGTAGCCTCTTTCAACTAACTTATCTGCAGAAATAAATTCTAAAGCAGCTGAGTTGATACAATATCTAAGCCCAGTTGCTTCGGGCCCATCTTTAAAAACATGACCAAGATGGGAATCAGCTTTTTTACTTCTAACTTCAGTTCTAGTCATAAAAAGTTTTTTATCCGTTTTCTCAACTATATTTTCTTCTACAAG
>JBNJDL010000101.1:0-8019 GCA_051744825.1 Bacillota bacterium
CTAATAAGTGGTTTTTTTGAAATAACAAATGGAGCCAACCTGGCAAGCCAGATTCAAGCTCCATTAATAGAAAAATTAATTATTATTAATGCTGTTATCGCCTGGAGTGGTTTATCAGTCCATAGTCAAGTTACTACTATGATAAATGGTACTGACCTAAGTATAAAACCATATATTTGGGCCAGAATGATTCAGGCTGTTTTAGCAGGAATAGTTACTATATTCCTTATGAATTTAGGATTAAGTCAAAGAACTTTTTCACCACTAATAAGTAATATCAATACAACTAAAGAATTTATATTATTTACGCCTATTATCATTTTAATATTTATATTAATCTTTTTTATAGTATCAATGATAATCCATTTAAGTCAAAAAATTAAAATAATATTTTTCCATTATCATAATTAAAAATCATTATTCTTATATTTTTTTCTAAGAGCTTCTGCTACACAGTCAGGAACTAATTCACTTACATCTCCATTAAATTGAGCAACCTCTTTAATTACACTTGAACTTAAAAAGGCATATTTTGCATCAGTCATAAAAAATACTGTTTCAATCTCTCCATCTAATTCCCTATTCATAGAAGCCATTTGAAATTCGCCTTCAAAATCTGAAACTGCTCTTAAACCTCTAAGAATAGCTGATGCATTTTTTGATTTTACATACTTCATTGTCAAACCTGAAAAACTATCTACTGTAACTCCTTCTAAATCTGCAGTACTCTCTTTTAAAAGCTCTACTCTTTTTTCCATAGAAAAAAGAGGATCTTTAGAAGGATTACGAAATACTGAAACTATTATTTCATCAAAAATATTTGAAGCTCTTTTTATAATATTTAAATGGCCATTAGTAATTGGATCAAAGCTTCCAGGATAAACTATACGAGATAACATACTAATTTTCCTCCCTATTTTCCATAATTGTAATTACTGTATTTCCATAACTTTTTTCTTTAATTTTGATAAAATATTGACTAGAAATCACTTCTTCTTCACTATGTTCAATTACTATTAATCCATTTTTCTTTACTATATTATTTAATTTTATTTTATTTAATAGATCATTACCATATTTTTTATCATATGGAGGATCCATAAAAATTATATCGAAATCTTTTACACTATAGTCTAAATATTTAAAAACATCATCTTTAACTAATTGAATTCTTTCATTAAAATTGCATAATTCAATATTTTTTTTAATTACATTAATATTTTTCTTACTTCTTTCAACTAAAACAGCATTTTTAGCTCCCCTACTTACAGCCTCTAGACCTAAATTCCCAAATCCTGAAAACAAGTCAAGAACTTTAGTATCTATAATATAGGGGGCAATAATACTAAAAAGTGCTTCTTTAACTCTATCCAAAGTAGGACGTGCATTACTATTTTTAATGCTTTTTAATCGAATACCTCCAGCTTCACCAGCAATAATTCTCATTTTAAAAAAATCCTCCAATTTTAATTTATAATTTCAATTCCAATTCATTTATTTTTTCTTTTAGTTTTGGAAAATCTTTATACCAATTATTTTTGGCAATTAAATTTTGTGCTTCATTTCTAGCCATATTTAATAATTTTTGGTCTTTTAACAAATTTGCAACCTTTAAATCAGGAATACCATGTTGTTTTGTTCCAAAAAATTCACCAGGTCCTCTAATTTCTAAATCTTTTTCAGCTATTTCAAATCCATCTTCAGTTCTTGTCATCACTTTTAAACGTTCAATGGAATCAGCTGTATTAGGATCTGAAATTAAAATACAATATGACTGATATTTTCCTCTGCCAACTCTACCACGTAATTGATGTAATTGAGCAAGTCCAAATCTTTCAGCATTTTCTATAACCATTATTGAAGCATTTGCTACATCGACCCCAACTTCTATGACAGTAGTCGATACTAAAACATCAATTTTTCCAGAACGAAATTTTTTCATGATTTTCTTTTTTTCATCTTTTTTAATCTTACTATGTAATAATTCAACTTTAAAATCCTTAAAATATGTATTCTCTAGTTGATCTTTTATTTCCAGAGCTGAAACTGCTTCAAGTTCTTCAGATGGCTCTATCAATGGACAAACAATATAAGCTTGTCTACCTTTAGTTATTTCTTCTTTTACAAATGAATATACTTCATCTTTTTTATTTGTTTTTCGCCAAAAGGTTTTTACTTTTTTTCTTCCTGGTGGTAATTCATCTATTGTAGAAACCTCTAAATCACCATAAATGGTTAAAGCTAAAGAACGAGGTATAGGAGTTGCAGTCATTACTAATAAATCAGGATTTTCTCCTTTTTCTTTCATCTTATATCTTTGTTCAACCCCAAATCGATGTTGCTCATCAATAATAATTAAGCTTAATTTTGCATATTCAATATCTTCTTGAAAAAGAGCATGGGTACCAACTATAATATCAGCTTTATTTTCTTTTATCTTTTTTAAATTTTCAGCTCGTTTTTTTTCTGTTAAACTACCACTTAATAAAAGAATATTAAAATCAAATTCTGAAAAAATTTCTTTTAAACGTAAAAAATGTTGCTCAGCTAATATTTCAGTAGGTGCCATAAAAACACCTTGATAGCCATTACTTACAGCTTCTATTAAAGAAAGAGCTGCCACCACTGTTTTACCAGAGCCAACATCTCCCTGTAAAAGTCGTTGCATTGCTTTAAATGATTCCATATCCTTTTTGATTTCTTGCCAAACTTTTTTTTGAGCTGAAGTCAAATCAAAGGGTAATGAAGCAATAAAATCATTTATATTCTTTTCACTTTCTTTATGTTTAATTCCATTTTTAGATATTTCTCCCTTTTTGTGTTCTAAAATTTGTAATTGTAAAAGAAAAAATTCCTCAAAAGCTAGTCTTTTATAAGCTTTAATATAATGTTTTCTACTTTCAGGAAAATGCAACCCCCATAAACTCTCAGCATATGAAATAAAATTATATTTATTTTTAATATAATTTGGAAGCAAATCATCTAAATGAACAGCATAATCTTTTAAAGCATGAAAAATTATTTTTCTTATTCTTTTTTGTGATAATCCATTGGTTAAATGATAAATTGGAACTACTCTATTTGTATGAATTAATTCTTCTTTATTAGCTTTTTCATAAACAGCATTATTTATCTCTTTTTTTCTATATTTTCTCCAACTTTCATTATCAATTTCACCATGAATAAAAAAAACTTTTCCTTTTTTAAAAATATTTCTTAAATAATCTTGATTATACCAAATAACAGAAAGACTGCCACTATTATCACTAAAAAATACTTTAAAAATACTTAAACCTTTTCTAACTTTTATATTTTTTATTTTTTGTACCTGTGCTTTAATAGTGACAGATTCCCCTGCTCTGGCATTTGCTATTCTAGTAAGCTTTGATCTATCTTCATAATCTCTTGGAAAAAAATTCAATAATTCATTTACAGTATAAAGATCTAAATTTGCTAAAAGTTCAGCGCCTTTTGGGCCAACCCCTTTAACAAATTGAACACTATTAGGAATTTTTTTGTTCATTAAAATAATACTCCTTTATTCAAGAGAAATTAAATAAGGATATAATGGTTGCCCTCCATTGTATATTTCAACTTCATCTAACTCAAATTTATCTTTTAATTGCTCTTTTAATTTTTTAGCATCATTTTTACTTACATCTTCACCATAGTAAATAGTAATTAAATCTTCTTCATCTAAGAACTTATCAAATAATTCAATAACAACTTCTGTGTAATCTTTTCCAACTGCTTCTATATTACCATTCATTATTCCTAAAATATCGCCTTCATTTATTTTTTTTCCTTTAACTTGTGAATCTTTTACTGCAGTTGTTATTTCAGCTGTATTAACAAACTCAGTTTCCTCTTCCATTGCCTTTTTTAACTCTTTAAGTTCACTTTGATCATTAAAGGCAAGTAGGGCAGAGATTGCTTCTGGTATTGTTTTAGTTTCAATCACAGCTATTTCTTTATCTGTCAAATGTATAGCCTGTTTAGCTGCTGAAATAATATTTTTATTATTTGGTAAAATAATTGCTTTTTCAACATCTAGTTTTTCTAAGGACTCAACAAAATCATTTGTACTTGGATTCATAGACTGTCCACCATCAATAATTATATCTACACCCAAATCTTTCATTATATTCTTTATTCCTTCACCTTTAGCTACAGAAATAATTGCAATATTTTTTTCGACTTTGATTAAATCCTCACTTCTATCAGCTTTACTTACCTCAGTATTACTGTTCTGATTTAAATTTTTAGCAACTTCATCTGATTCTTTATGCTCTTTTTGTCTTTCCATATTATCAATACTAATTTCACCAATTTTACCATAGTTAAGAGCATATTCTAAAACTTCACCTGGATGATTACTGTGAATATGAATTTTTATAATATTATCTGATCCAACTACCATTAGTGAATCTCCATACTCTTTTAAATCATTTCTTATTTTTTCAATATCAATATCTGCATCATCGTTAGTAAAAATAAGAGTTTGAGTACAATAAGTAAATTCTAATTCTTTTTCTGTCTCTTCTTCCTCTTTTTTGACAATTTTCAATTCAGTTTTTTCATCAACAGCTTCATGAGAAAAACTTAATTCGCCAACTAATTCTTTATACCATCCAGTTAAAATAGTTAAATAGCCTTGTCCACCTGCATCAACTACTCCAGCTTCTTTTAATTCAGATAATTGCTCAGGTGTTTTTTCTAAAGCCACTTTAGTACTATCTAAAGTTTTTTCTAAAATTGTAATAATATCAAAATCATTTTCATAGGCTTTCTGGGCTCCTTCAGCAGCCTTTCTAGATACAGTTAAAATTGTTCCCTCAACTGGTTTTAAAACTCCTTGATAGGCTATTTTAGAAGCTTTATCTAAACCTTTTACAAAATTTGATGGTGATAAATATTTATTATTTTTATTAGCTTGAGAAAACCCTCGTAATAACTGTGATAATATAACACCAGAATTACCTCTAGCTCCCATTAAAGCTCCTTGAGCTAAAGCAGAAGTTATTTTATCAACTCTATCACTTTCAAGTTCTTTTACCTTTTCTACAGCTTCTTTATAGGTTAAATACATATTCGTGCCAGTATCTCCATCAGGAACTGGAAAAACATTTAAGGAATCTATATAGGATTTTTTTTCATTTAATAATTTTAAAGAGGAATATAGCATCTCTTTTAAATTTTTTCCTTCTATTTTGTTTATTGAATCATAAGAATCTTTATTTGTCGCCATCTCCAACCCTCACTCCCTGTACATTGATGTTTATATTTTCTACATGAGTGCCAACTTTTTCTTCTATAACATACTTTACTCTATTCATAACATTATTAGCTACTTCTTGAATATTTGTACCATATTCAACAATAATATTTAATTCTAACTTTAACTTATCATCCTTTATATCAACACTAATTCCTTTAGAAATATTTTCCCAACCTAATAAGTCAGATATTCCATCTTGCATATTTTTTGAAGCCATGCCTACTAAACCATAACATTCCATAGCAGCTAAACCTGCTACAGTTTCAATTACCTCTTGAGCTACAATTACACGGCCATGTTCATTACTCCATTCTTTCTCCATGATATCACTCCTTAATTTATTTCCTAATCAAAGTTATTTTCAGAAATTTAAAGACATTTATTTTAAATCAGCCTAAATAGGCTGTTATAGTAAGTTTATTAAAATTACCACCTAAATATTAATACTCTTTATAGTAATACATAATAATTTTACTATATTATCTTTCATCTTGCAAATTTATAATATCTATAAACTTAAAATTTGCCATAAAGCTATTATTTATGTTAAAATAGTAGTCAGTAATAAATAGAGATTTTTAGTTAAGATAAGGAGGTGCACGAAATGTCTAGAGTTTGCGATGTATGTGGAAAAGGTTCAAATAATGGTAATAGAGTAAGAAGAAGAGGTAAAGCTAAGAAAAAAGGTGGAGTAGGAAGAAATGTAACTAGTGTTTCTAAAAATACTCAAAAACCTAATTTAACTAAAGTTAAAGCTATGGTTAATGGTTCTCCAAAAAGAATTAAAGTTTGTACTGAATGTTTAAAAGCAGGTAGAGTTGATAGAGTTTATTAATATTACTTTTATTAATTATACACAAAAGGTTTACTCCAATCTGGGGTAAACCTTTTTTATTTAACTATTCTTTTCTAGCAACCTTAGTTTCTTTAGCTTTTTTCGCTACAGCCAAAGCTACTTTTTTAACCACATCTTTATTAAATGGGTCAACTATTATCTTTTCTTTGTTCAAAACTTTTTCACTTAAATTTGCAATTGCCTTTGCAGCTGCAATTTTCATTTCATCATTTATTTCTTTTGCTCGTACATCTAATGCTCCTCTAAAAACTCCTGGAAAAGCTAAAACATTATTTATTTGATTTGGGTAATCAGAACGTCCAGTAGCTATTATTTCTGCCCCACCTTTTTTAGCTGATTCAGGATCAATTTCTGGAGTTGGATTAGCTAAAGCAAATACTATAGCCTTATTATTCATTGATTTTATCATTTTTTTGTTCACTATATTTCCCACAGATAATCCTATAAATACATCTTTATTTTTTATTGCATCATTCAAATTAATAGCTAAATTGTTTTTATTAGTTATTGAGGCTAACTCTTTTTCAGCTTTAGTTTTGTTTTTTTGGCGTCCCTCATACAAACTACCATTCTCATCACACACAATAATATTTTTACTTTGAACCCCTGCTTTAAGTAATAATTTAACTACTGCTGTAGCAGCAGCTCCAGCCCCACTTATAACTATTTTACTTTCTTCAATATTTTTATTTACTAACTTTAATGAATTAATTAATCCTGCAAGAACAACTATTGCTGTACCATGTTGGTCATCATGAAAAATGGCCATATTTGTTTCTTCTTTTAACCGTTTTTCCACTTCAAAACATTCTGGAGCAGCTATATCTTCAAGATTTACCCCGGCAAAAGTGGGTTCAAGCAACTTTACAAAATTCACTATATCATCTACCTTTTTGCTTCCTATACAGAGAGGAAAGGCATCGATTCCAGCAAACTTTTTAAATAAAACTGACTTACCTTCCATGACAGGTAAAGCTGCATCTGCCCCTATGTCTCCTAATCCAAGAACTGCAGTACCAGATGAAACTACAGCAACTAAATTAGATTTTGAGGTATATTTATATACATTATTTTTGTCTTTTTTTATAGCCTTACAAGGCTCAGCTACCCCTGGAGAATAAGCTAAACTTAAGTCATTAGTGTTATTTAATTCAACTTTGCTTTCAACTTTTATCTTACCTTGATTTCTTTCATGTAATTCCAAAGCCTTCTCGTATACTGACATTTTATTGGACCACTCCTAAAATTTATTCTTTATTAAGATATAAATCATTGCCATAAATATCATTGATTACTATTAATGGTAAATTTTTTACCTTTAATTTTCTTATTGCTTCTGACTCCAGTTCAGAATAAGCAACAACTTCAGAACTTATTATTTTTTCTGCAATTAATGCAGCAGCACCTCCTACAGCTCCAAAATAAATACTTTTATTTTTAACTAATAAATCTTTTACTTTTTCAGATCTTTCTCCCTTTCCTATCATTCCTTTTAAGCCTTTTTCTAATAATTTTGGAGTATAAGGGTCCATTCTATAACTTGTAGTTGGACCGGCTGAGCCAATCACTTTTCCAGGTTTAGCAGGAGCTGGCCCAACATAATATATAACCTGACCTTTAAGAGGAATAGGTAGTTTTTTTCCCTTATTAATTAAATCAATTAATTTTTCATGAGCTGCATCACGCGCTGTATATATTATACCACTTAATTTAACTTTATCTCCACTTTTTAATTTTTTTAAATCTTTTTCATTTAAGGGTGTATTTAATTTCACTTACTTACCTCCTAAATAATCTTTTCTTTATGTCTTGCTGCATGACAATTTAAATTAACAGCCACAGGTAAAGAAGCGATATGACATGGAAATTTTTCTATTTTTACTCC
>JBNJDL010000102.1:0-7930 GCA_051744825.1 Bacillota bacterium
TATCACCTCTTATTTATTATTTAGTTAAATATTACACCTATTTTGTTCTTTTACTTCTTTTGCCTTTTCTCCAACTTTTTGTAATCCTAGATCTATGAATTTTATGTCTTTTATTTTCTTTAGTTCTTCAATATATTCATTGTATAACTTATTATTTAGAGAATAATATGACCATTGTTTATCTTTTTTTTCATGAACTAAATTTAATTTTTTAAAACGAGCAATATGCTGTGAAATACATGGTTGAGTTCTATCAAGTATTTCTGTTAATTCACAAACACAGAGAGTGTCTTCAGATATAAGTTTTAAAATTTTAAAACGGGTGTTATCAGAAATACATTTTAGAAATTCAATAATATCTTTGTTTTCAGTTTTCATCTTAACCTCCTTTTTAAAATTTTAGCATATAATTATTTACTAATATAAGTATAGACTTATATAACTTTTTAGTCAAGATTAAATTAAATATTTAACATAATTTTAACATTAGCATTTGACAAAATGGCTTCTGTTTAGTATAATAAAAGTCGTGTTAGAAAATGATGTGTTTCTTAAATATGATATAAGATTTGCCGTACTAGATGGGGTGGTAGCGGTGCCCTGTAACCTGCAAGCCGCTATAGCAGGATCGAAGCCGAGCTGAGGGCCTAGCCTTTTAGGGTCTGGCCCTGGAAAGTGGTGTTGACGGTTGGGTCTTGCGCAATGGAGCTCTGTGAATTCCGTCAGGTCCGGGAGGAAGCAGCGGTAAGCGGATGTCTCCATGTGCCGCAAGGTTGCCTGGCCCGAGCTAACTACCAGGGTAACGCCTGGAAGGAGAGGTTCGAAGCCGGTGTGCGGCATTTAAATTATTGTAAATACCCTCTTTTAAGAGGGTATTTCTAAATATATAGTAAATTTTAAAGAGGAAAAGAATATTAGACCTAGAAATAATAAGGTAGGCAATGGTTATTTTAATAATTAATTAGAGGAGAATATTTATGTCTTTTTTATCATTATATAGAAAATATAGGCCTGAAAACTTTAGCGATATTGTAGGTCAAGAATATGTTATTAAAACTCTTAAAAATGCTTTGAAAAATGATAGAATTGCTCATGCCTATCTTTTTGCAGGACCACGAGGAACAGGAAAAACTTCTACTGCAAAAGTATTTGCTAAATCTTTAAATTGTAAAGATAATTCTTCATATGAGCCTTGCGGTGTTTGTGAAAACTGCCAAAAAATATCTTCTGGTCAATCCTTAGATGTAATAGAAATTGATGCAGCTTCAAATAGAGGTATAGATGAAATAAGAGATTTGAGAGAAAAAGTTAAATTTTATCCAAGTGAAGGTAACTATAAGGTATATATTATAGATGAAGTTCATATGTTAACTAAAGGGGCCTTTAATGCTTTATTGAAAACTTTAGAAGAGCCACCAGAAAATGTTGTATTTATATTAGCGACAACAGAGCCTCATCAAGTGATTTCTACTATTTTATCCCGATGTCAAAGATTTGATTTTTCTTTATTATCTATTGCAGATATAGAAAAAAGACTTTCATACATTTGTGAAAAAGAAAAAGTGGATTATGAAGAAGATGCTCTAAACTTAATTGCTCATAGCTCTAATGGTGGAATGAGAGATGCTATAAGTATACTTGATCAGGCTATTTCTTATACTAATGCTAATATAACTGCTAATGAACTTAGAAAAATGCTTGGCAAAATAGAAAAAAGTGTTTTGAGTGATTATATTAAATATATTTCTGAAAATGATACAGCATCTGCTTTAGAACTAATTAATGATTTATTAGAAAAAGGAAAGGGAATTTCTCGCTTTATAAGTGATTTGATTGAACATCTTAGACAATTATTATTAGTTAAAGAATGTGGAGTTAATAATGATTTGATTGAATATCCCCCTTCCAGGTTGAAGCTACTAAAAGGAGAAAGTGAAATTTTAGAAAGTACAAAATTAGTAAGTGTTTTAGATATATTAACTTCTATTGAAAAGGATATAAAATTTACAAATCAACCAAGGTTAGTTTTGGAAATGGGTATTGTCAAAATGACTTCTCCTGAAAGTGATGATTCTATAGAAGGGCTAAAATCAAGGGTAGCGCAGTTAGAGTATGAATTAAAACAGTTAAAATCATCAGCACCTAATTCTAAAAATAATCAAAATGTTGATAAAGATAGAAATGACAAGGTTAGTTATGAAAATAATAATGAAGAAAAAATAATAAAAAAAGATAATCATAATAATGATAATAGTAATAAAGAAAAAGTTAAAAAGAAAATTAAAGATTCAAGTACTAAAGATGATATTACTCTTAAAGAAGTGCAAAATGCCTGGCCGGTTATTTTAAAACAACTGAGACAGGAAGATATAAAAACAAATGCTTATTTAAAAGAAGGAAAGGTTATTAAAACAGAAGCTAATACTATTTTTATAGAATTTCCAAAAAACAAAAAATTTCATAGAAATGGAGCAGCTAAAAATTCTTCTTTAATAACTAAAATTGTTAGTAGAGTTTTGTCCAAAAATTGCAGACTTGAGTTTGTAGTTAAAGGAATGTATAATAATGATAAGAACATTTCTCAACATAATCAAGAAAATAGTCAAGAAAAAAAAGAAATTAGTGATGATAAGTTAATTGATTCTGTGATGGAAATGTTTGATGGTGAAATTATTGAGGCTGAAGATGATATTTTAGAAGATTAATTTTCTTTTTTAAAAAATAAGGAGGTTATTTTTTATGAACATGAATAAGCTTATGAAACAAGCTAAGGAAATGCAGGCAAAAATGTCAAAAATGCAAAATGAATTAGAGGAAAAAACAGTTGAAACAACTGCTGGCGGAGGTGCTGTCAAGGTTGTTGTTAATGGGAAACAGGAAGTGTTAGATTTAGAAATTGATCCTGATGCAGTTGACCCTGAAGATGTTGAAATGCTAGAAGATATGATCCTGGCAGCTGTAAATGAAGGTATGAGAAAAGTGCAAGATATGGTTGATGAAGAAATGGGTAAAGTTACTGGTGGGATGAATATCCCAGGTATGCCCTAATGAGTTATTATCCCCGTCCAATGGGGAAACTTATTGGAGAACTTTCCAAGCTACCAGGAATTGGGCCTAAAACTGCTCAGCGATTAGCTTTTTATATATTAGGTTTGAGCAAAGGTGAAGTAAAAGAACTAAGTAATGCTTTAATTGATGCTAAAGAGAATATAAAATTTTGCTCAATTTGCAATAATTTAACTGAGAGTGATCCCTGCAAATTTTGTAAATCACCAGATAGAGATCGCTCTGTTATCTGTGTTGTGGAAAGCGCTAAAGATGTAATAGCTATGGAAAAGACTGGTGAATATAAAGGACTTTATCATGTATTACATGGTGCTATTTCACCTATTGATGGGGTTGGCCCTGATGATATTAGAGTGCAAAATTTGCTTCCTCGCTTAAAAGATGATGAAGTAAAAGAAGTTATAGTTGCAACTGATCCTAATGCTGAGGGTGACGCAACTGCTATGTATCTTGCTAAATTATTAAAACCTTTAGGAGTAACGGTTACTAGAATAGCTCATGGTCTCCCAGTAGGTGGAGATTTAGAATATGCAGATGAAGTAACTCTTTCAAAAGCTCTTGAAGGAAGAAGAAAATTATAAAATAAATAGTTATTTATTAATACTCTCCGAAAGGGGAGTATTTTTTTGCTAATAAATAATAATTATAAATCTTTTGTTAAAATTATTCAAAATATATGGTATAATATACTAAATCAGTATAAGATATAATTAATTTGGAAAAAAATAAGTATGGAGAAGGGAGGAAAATTAAATTCTAGAAAAAATAAAAAATAAAATATATTTTATTCCTGGTATATATGGTTTAGGAGCTTTGATTTTATCTTTTACAATTATATTTTTAGATAATAATTTTAGTAAAACCTTATTATCAATTTTTCCTAATTATTTTTTTACATCAGTAGATTTAGCTCGAGATATTTTATCAACTTTGGCAGCTTCATTATTTGGAATGATAACAGTTTCTTTTTCTACTATTATGGTTGTTTTAACTATGTACTCATCTCAGTTTTCTCCTAGAACTGTTCAAGACTTTTTGCGTAGTAAATTAACTTTAAAAGTATTAGGAGTTTTTGTTGGCGGATTTATATATTCAATTATATCTTTACTTTTTATGAAAAATCCCGCAGGTACTAATGTTGTGTTTTCTGCATTTTTTGGAATTATTATTGCTATAATTTGTCTTGGCTATTTTGTGGTTTTTATTCATCATACTGCAAATTCAGTACAAGTTAATATTTTAATAGAAAGATTAAGAGATGAAGTAATAGAACTTGTAAATAAAATAGAAGAGAGAAATAATAGTGATGATAGAATCAGAAATAATTCTCCAGCAAATTTAGATAAACTCACATCTAGAGAGTCACAAAGCATTTATGCTAATGAAAGTGGCTATATACAGTTTATTTCTGACTTGAAACTTACATCTAAAGCAGCTGATGAAGAAATAGTTGTGAGAGCAGAAAAGATGATTGGAGATTATGTTACTGAAAATAGTATAATATTTTCTGTTTGGGATTATGATAATGACATAAAAGAATTAGATTTAATGAAATATGTACGTATTGATAATGAAAGAAGTAAAGAAAATGATATTGAGTTTGGATTATTAAAATTAACTGAAGTTGCTTTAAGGGCTATATCTCCAGGTATTAATGATCCTAATACTGCAGTGTTTTGTATTAATCAACTAGGATGGATTTTATCTAGGATAGCTATAGCTAATTTAGAAAATACTTATTATTATGACAAAGAAAATAATTTGCGTTTTATTCTTGAAGATATATCTTTTGGAGAATTATTATACAAAACCTTTTATCAGTTACGATATTATGGTAATAGAGATGTTTCAGTAGCAGGTGCTCTTTTAGATGCCCTGTTAATTATTGCTGAGGGTAGTCCGCAAGATGTAAAAGATAAAATTTGGCATTTTAGTAGCTTTATTTTAGCAGGTTTTGATGAAAAAGTGCTTGAAGATGAAGATAAATTATTTTTGAATAGAAAAATAAAAAAATTATCTATCGAAACTAATAAAGGTTCTGATTCTAGACCATATTTTGAATTAGATGAAAAAGAGGAGGTATTTAATGATGAATGATTTTTATAGAAAAAATGCAAGAGAAATTTTTTCAATCCTTGAAACAGGTGAAAAGGGTTTATCTCAAGATAAAGCAAAAAAAAGATTAGAAAAAAATGGAGCTAATAAATTAGAAACTAAAAAAGGAACTCCTAAATGGAAGCTCTTTTTATATCAATTTAAAGATGTTTTAATGATATTATTATTAGCTGCAGCTGCTATGTCATTTTTGATTCAAAACTATAGAGATGGTTTAGTGATGGCAATTATAACTGTTATTAACGCAGTGATTGGATTTTTACAGGAGTATAAAGCTGAAGAGATTATGGCTTCTCTTGATAATTTAGTTAAATCCCCAGCTAAAGTTATAAGAGATGGTGAAGTTGAAGAAATTCCTCAAGAAGAGCTTGTAGTAGGAGATATTATAAAAATTGAGGAAGGAGACAAAGTACCTGCTGATTTAAGAATTGTTGAAGCTTTTAATTTGCGAACAAATGACGTCTCTTTAACAGGAGAATCAATGCCTCAAGAAAAGATTAGTAATGCTATAGATGAAGAAAGAAGCCTTGCAGATAGAGATAATATGGCATATTTAGGTACAAATGTTGCTTCCGGTTCAGCTAAAGGAGTAGTAGTTAGAACTGGAATGGATACTGAGATGGGGAAAATTGCTTCCCTTACCCAAAAAGAAGAAAAATCACTATCACCATTACAGAGTGAATTGAAGGTAATTGCGAATAAAATTGCTATTTTTGCAGTTATTGTTGGTTTTGTTTTATTTGGAGTTAGTATTTATCAGGGGATGGGACTTAATTTTGCTCTTATTTATGGTTTAGGAGTAGCAGTTGCAGTTGTACCTCAAGCTTTACCAATGCAGGTTACAGTTGCTTTATCACAGGGTGTAAATAGATTGGCAAAAGAGAATGCAGTAGTAAAAAAGCTTTCTTCTGCAGAGACTTTAGGATCTACTAATGTTATATCAACAGATAAAACTGGAACTTTAACAAAAAATGAAATGACAGTCAAAAAAGTTTGGTTTAATGAAAAAGAATATGATATTACAGGACTTGGCTATAAACCAGAAGGTGATATTTTAGATAAAGATGGCAATTCTCTTAGTGAAGAACAAATTGACGAACTAGAAATTATGTTTGATGCTGCAACTATGGCTTCGAATGCAGAAATACATAAACCAGATGATGAACATCCAGGATGGTATGCTATTGGTGATCCTACAGAAGCTGCCTTAATTACTCTTTCCACTAAACTTGGTACACGTTCACCTAAAGAAGATGAAGAAAATCCTGAAGTTTATGAATTTAGTTTTGATTCAGAAAGAAAGAGAATGAGTTCTATTAGACAATTTGAAGAGGGTAAAATTCTAACTATGAAAGGTGCTTTAAATAGTGTTTTATCAATAAGTAAATATATTTATAAAGATGGAGAAAAAGTAGAAATAACTGATAAAGATAAGAAGAGATTAAATAAACTAAATAAAAAATACTCACAGGATGCTATGAGAGTATTGGCTATTGCTTATCGAAAACTTGGAAAAGATGAAACTGATTATGTAATAGATGAAATAGAAAGAGATGTTGTTTTTCTTGGCTTAGTAGCTATGATAGATCCTCCTAAAGAAGGTGTAAGAGAAGCTATACAAAAATCTCATGATGCTCATATCGACACCTATATAATGACTGGTGATCATGCCATAACTGCCAAAGCTGTTGGAGAAGAAATTTCTCTTTCAACAGATGGAAGTGAAGTGCAAGTATTAACTAGTAAAGATTTAGGAAATTTAAGTGATCAAGAATTAAAGAGAATTATGGATGAAAATGAATCACTTATTTTTTCCAGGGTTTCTCCAGAAAATAAATTGCGTATAGTTAAAAATTTAAAGGAGCAGGAAAAAATTGTATCTGTTACTGGTGATGGAGTAAATGATGCTCCAGCTTTAAAAAGTGCTCATATAGGAGTAGCAATGGGACAAATGGGAACAGATGTTTCTAAAGAAGCTTCTGAGTTAGTCTTACTTGATGATAGTTATCCTACCTTAGTTAAAGCTATAAGAGAAGGAAGAACGATTTATAACAATTTAAAGAAAACAGTTTTAGCTTCTTTGACTACTAATGGTGCTGAACTCTCTATTGTTTTGATCGGTATGCTTTTTGCGGCATTATTTAATTGGCCAGTACCAATTTTGGCAATACAAATTTTATCTATTGACCTTTTAGCTGAAATCATGCCTCTAACTGCTTTGACCTTTGATCCAGGTTCAAAACATATAATGACTTCCCCACCAAGAAAAAGAGATGACCATATAGTTAATAAGCAGACTTTTATTGAATTTGCTTTTTTAGGAATCTTAATGGGTGGGTTGGCATTTTATAATTTTTCTTCATTTGCAACAAGAATCGGAGATGCTTTTAATTCTGGACATGCGTTATATCCCCGGGCAACAACTGTTGCTTATTTAACTATTGTATTTAGTCAATTTTTAAATATTTTATCTAGAAGGTATGAATTAACAAGTATTTTTAATGAGAACTTTTTTAGTAATAGAAAGATGCTTTATTCAATAGCTATCTCTATAGTTTTAGTTTTACTTGTTATTTATATTCCTGGCCTGAATAGTTATCTAGGGTTTGCTCCTGTTGTATTTAGTGATTGGATTAGGGTTTTTCTTGCAGCAGGTATTTTTCTTTTAGCTCATGAGCTTATTAAAGTTTATAAAAGAGCGCAGGATAAATAATTGTGTAAAGTATGATTGTGTATGAATAAGAAATTA
>JBNJDL010000103.1:0-7738 GCA_051744825.1 Bacillota bacterium
ATAATTTGTTCTAAAGGTTTCTCAAACCAATTTATCTACATTTTGCTTGTTGATAACTCATTTTCAACTGCTGTTTTAAAAAATGGGGAAACTTCAAAATTACCTTAACAACATTAATCATTATTAACAAACAAAGCTTCTACAAATTCGTCTGGGTCAAAACTTTGCATATCTTCAGCAGATTCACCTACTCCAATAAGCTTTATTGGTATACCTAATTCATTTTTTACAGCTACTACTATTCCACCTTTAGCTGTTCCATCTAGTTTGGTTAAAGCTATTCCATCTACATCAACTGCTTCATTAAACAATTTAGCCTGTGAAATAGCATTTTGCCCATTAGTAGCATCAAGAACCAATAATACCTCTACTTTTGCTTCATCTGCTTCTCTACCAATTACATCTCTGACCTTTTTTAATTCTTTCATAAGATTTTTTTGGGTATGTAATCTTCCAGCAGTATCAACAATTAATAAATCCACTTCTTTCGCCTTAGCTGACTGTACTGCATCATAGGCAACAGCCGCAGAATCTGAGCCTTCACTTTGGGCAATAACTTTTACACCTAGCCTATCTCCCCATACTTTGAGTTGATCTATTGCGCCTGCTCTAAAAGTATCTCCTGCTGCCAACATTACATCTTTTCCTTTTTCTTTATAGCGTTTAGCAATCTTAGCAATTGTAGTAGTTTTACCTGAGCCATTTACTCCTACTACCATTAAAATATTTAAATTATCATCAAAATTCAAGCCACCTTCTTCATCTTGTAGCATTTCTGATAACTCGTCTTTAAATATATCATATAACTCTGATGGAGTTTCAATATCTCTTTCATCAACAATATATTTTAAATCATCTATTAATTCCATAGTAGTATGAATTCCAACATCAGCTTGAATTAATAATTCTTCAAGCTCTTCAAAAAAGTCTTCATCTAGAGCACTGCTGCTTCCAAATAAACCTGTTACTTTATCTACAAAATTATTTCTTGTTTTATTTAGTCCTTTTTTTAAACGTGAAAAAAAACCTTGATTTTCTTCTTTTTCTCCTTTTTTTTCAGTGTTAAATAACATAGACTTCCCTCCATTATATAATCTACTTTAATTTTACTTGTTTACATAAATCAGTGAATTCTTGAGCTATTTTATAACGTCTTTTTCTAATCGTTACTTCTTCTTCAGGAGTATCTGCCTTAAAAAACTTCTGTTCTAATTCTTCATTTTCATCAGCTAATTCACAAAGCCTTTCTGTTAACTCAATAACTGAAACACCTTTAATCTTGCCTTTTTTATTATGGCCAATAGCCATTATAGGCCTTCCCCACATCCCAGGGCCAGCCATTGCATCATTCATATGCATAACTCCTGTACCGCCAGGATGAGTATGAACTATTGCAGTATTCTCATCTATAATTTTAGTATATGCCTCTCTTAAAGAAATATCATTTATATCAGCATAACTAGAAGCAAGTAATCTAGGAGGAATATACCCCATTCCACCAACTACTAATTCACTAGCCTGTACAACATGACCATCTTTATTAATTTTCCCAAAGGCAGCAACCTCTCTACCTTGTTCAATATTAATAGATTTATCTACTAATTTTTGAGCAAAATCCTCATCTACACTTTTTACTTTATTCCTAGGCATTTTCCATGAATTTCTTTTAGAATTAAAATTTTCTTTCTCAACTTTATAACTTTCTTTATTTAAGGAAACTATAGGAAGTTCACCAGAAATATGAAGATATTTTAATTTAATTTCTGTAGAAGTCTTTAGGGCCTGTCTTTCTTCCTCCATGGTCAATGCTGCTAAAGAATCTAATTGAGCTTTTTCTGATTTTGATGCCAATTGAAAATTTTTCTTTTCCGGGTAAAGAACCCCAACTCCAACAGCAGAGCCATTTTTCACCCCTACTTTAACCACTGGTAAATTAAATATATTAATTCCACCAGTATTAACAATTATCCCAGTTTCACCAGGATCAGTAGATATAATAACAGCATTTTCTGGTAATTGATTAATCATTTCAATTAATGAACAATCATTATCAGTGGTTAAATCTGATAATAATAAACGATATGGTAAACCAGAAAGACCGCCACTAATAATTTTATTATAACTAGATATATAATTTTTGTCATCTAAAAAGGCAATAGTTCCCACTGAGCGTCCTTCACCTAAGTGATTACTTTTTTCTACTAATCTTTTTACAATTTCTTTGGCAATTCCTTTTATTTCATACAAACTAATACACCCCTTAATCTTACTTTACATATTACATTTTATTATACTACTAATTCTTCTTCATCTAATCTTAAAGAAATAATTTTAGATACTCCTGATTCCTCCATAGTAACTCCATAAATAGTATCTACTTCAGTCATCATCTGTTTGCTATGAGTAACTAAAACAAATTGAGCCATATTAGAATACTCATGTAAATAATCAGCAAATCTTGCAACATTTGCATCATCTAGTGGAGCATCAATCTCATCTAAAATATAAAATGGACTTGGATTTACCTTTAAAAATCCAAAGACTAAAGCAATTGCTGTTAGAGCTCTTTCTCCTCCAGATAATAGAGATAATTTTTTAAGTTTTTTCCCAGGAGGTTGGGCATTAACTACTACTCCAGTATTTAATAAATCATCTTTATTAACTAAAGTTAATTCTGCATAACCTCCAGCAAATAACTTATTAAATATTTTCTCAAAATTTTCTTTAACCTCTAAATAAGTGTTATAAAAAAGCTCACCCATAGTTTCTTCAATATCCTTTATAACTTCAATAATAGAATTTCTTGCTTCTCTTAAATCCGAGCTTTGTTCTTCTAAATAATTTAAGCGCTCCTTCAATTCTTTATATTCTTCTACGGCACTCAGATTAACTGGTTTTAACCTTTTTATTGATTTTTTCAATTCATCTATTTTGGATTTTGCATTCTTTAAATTTTTATTTTCAATACTATATGAAGAATTATTAGCAATATTTTGAGCTTCTAATTCATATTCCTCTCTTAAACGGCTTTCAATTCTTTCAACTTTATTTTTGATCCTGCTTATATTTAAGTCTAAATTATGACTTTTTTCTTTTAATTCATCCAGTTCTTCCTGTAAAATATTTGTTCTTTTTTCTTTTTCCTTTACTTTTTCTTTTTCTTTTTTATATTCTTTTTCAAATTTTTGATATTGATTTTCTAAATTAATAGCTTTTTCTTCAAATTCCTGTTTAGTATTTTTTAACTCACTTTTTCTGTCAACTAATTTAGAAATTTTATTATTAATTTCTTCAATTCTATTTTTAGCTTTTTTTATCTTGTTTTTTATATTTAATAACCTATTTTTGTTTTCTTCCTTTTTAGTTAATAAAGAATCTCTATTTTGTTTTATTTCAGCTAATTTTACTTTTCTCTCAGTAAGTTCATTCCTAACTTCTTCTAATTTATCTTCAATTTTCTTTAACTCTTTTTCTCTTTCTTTTAATAAGTCTTGTTTTTTAAAATTACCATCATCTAATAATTTTAAATTTTTTTCAATTTCATCTTTTTCCCGATTTAAATCAGCAATAACTTTCTTTTTATCCTTTATTTCATTATTTAAGTCTGCTATTTTATTTTCTAATCTCTTTTTATGTTCTTTTTTAGCTTTTAATTCACTTTTATAATCATTTATATTTAACTCTAAATTATGTAGCTTCTCTTGCTCCTTATTAACTCTCTTTTTTAAATCATCATAGTCTTCTTTTAAATTCATTCCTTTATTAGAAATATTATCTAAATTATTTTCCAAATTTTTTATTTCGTTTTTCATCTTTTCAATCTTACGACTTCTTCCTAACAAATTATTCTTATTATTTGAATTACTTCCACCACTCATAGCTCCACCGGGATAGATTGTATTAGCTGATAAAGTTACGATTTTTAAAGTACTTCCCATCTTTTTAGATATTTTTACTGCATTATCCATATTATTAGCAATAATAACTCTTCCTAGTAGATTCTCAATAGCTTCTTCAAATTCTTTTTTACATGAAACTAACTCAGATCCTAAACCTAAAAAACCTTTCATTTTTCTTATTTTTTTAGATAAATTATATTTTTTTGATTTAATCATATTTAAGGGCAAAAAAGTAGCTCTACCTTTTTTATTTTTCTTTAAATAACTAATACAATTTTTAGCCACTTTATCATTATCAACAATAATATTTTGTAATTTCGCTCCTAAGGCACTTTCTATAGCATCTTCATACTCTTTTTCAGTATTTATTAAATCTGCAACTACTCCTCTTATCCCTAAAAACTTATCTTTTTCTTTTAAAATATTTTTTACACCTTGATAATAACCATTATAATTTTCTTCCATACTCTCTAAAAACTCTAATTTAGACTTTTTACTACTAATTTTATTTTTGATTTCGTTATAACTATTTGTTAAGTTTTCAATTTTAGAAGCCAATTTATCTTTTTTCATTTCTAATTTTTCTATATAACTATCTTTTTTACTTCTCTTTTTCAATAACTTATCTTTTTCAGATTCTAAATTCTCTATATTCTTTATTATTTTATCTATATTGTTTTTAATTTCTCTTATTTCTTTTTTATTATTAGTTATTAAATTATTAATTGAATTAATTCTTTCCTTTAATTGCTCACTTTTACGATCAAGATTACGAACTTCTCCATTATCCTCTAAAACATTATTTCTTAAAGAAGATATTTTATCTTTTTTAAGCTGAACCTTGTTTTTAACATCTAAAAAAAGATCATTTTGTCTTTCAACCTTATTTTCAAAATTTTTGTATTTATTTTTTGAATCTTCTATTTTAGATTCTAACTTTTTTTGTTCAACCTTTAGCTCGTTTTTTTCCTTTTTTAAATTTTCTATTCTTTCTTTTTGATTTGCTTTTTCTTTTTTTAAATTTTTCTTTCTCTCAGCTAAAATCTTGAAATTATTATTTATTTCTTCTAATTTTGCTTTATTACGATGATAATCTTCTCTTTTTGATTCATATTTTTCCTGTAAATTATCAACTTTTTTTCTCTCTTTTTCTAATTTTTTTGAAAGCTCATCTTTATCTTTTTCTTTTCTTTGTATTTTACTATCTACAAAATCTTTATTTTCCTGTTTTTCTTCTAAATCTTTAGATTTTTTATTCCATCTATTTAATAAATAAGCAATTTCTATATCTTTTAACTCATTATATAATCTTTTATATTTTTTAGCTTTTTTAGCTGATTTTTTTAAAGGTTTGACTTGCTTCTTTAATTCGCTAATTAAATCTTCTACTCTATATAAATTTTTATTTGTTTTTTCTAAGCGTCTTTCTGCTTCTTCTTTTCTAACCTTGTGCTTACTTATACCTGCTGCTTCTTCAAAAAGTTCTCTTAATTTTTCAGGACGACTATTTATAATAGAATCAATTTTTCCCTGGCCAATAATTGAATATGTATCATTACCCAAGCCTGTATCTAAAAGAAGATCTTTTATATCTTTCAATCTACAAACTGAGCCATTTAAAATATAATCACTTTCACCATCATTATTAACTTTTCTTGAAATTCGAACTTCATCTTTATCTATATCTAAAATTCTATCTTTATTGTTTAAATATAATGTAACACTAGCCTTATTTAATGCCTTTTTTTCTTCACTTCCTGCAAAAATTATATCAGACATCCTACTTCCTCTAAGAGTCTTGGCACTTTGTTCTCCTAAAACCCAGCGGACTGCATCTACAATGTTACTTTTTCCACTTCCATTTGGACCAACAATCGCTGTTAGAGGAGAATCAAAACTTATAGTAGTATTTTGGGCAAAAGATTTAAATCCTTTAATTTTTATTTTCTTTAAAAACATATATTTATCCACCTTAATTATACTTTATTATCTCTATTTAAATATTTTATCAATATATATAACAAAAAACAAGAGAAAAACCTATCCAAATGGATAGGTTTAAAATAAATTAATATTTTAAATATTTTAATAAATTATAAAAATTCATTTTATCTTGGTTCTACAACAAATCTTAAAGCTGTTCTTTCTTCATCATCAATTTCAATTTCTGTAAAGGCTGGAATCATAATAAGATCCATACCATTTGGTGCCACATAACCACGCGAAATAGCAATAGCTTTAATAGATTGATTTACAGCTCCTGCTCCTATTGCTTGAATTTCAGCCTTTTTTTCTTCGCGAAGCACAGCTGCAAGAGCACCTGCTACAGATTTTGGATTAGATTTTGATGATACTTTTAGTACTTCCATTAACATATTCCCCCTTAGTTAAATATAATTACTGCTTAAATATTACTTTAATTATTTAAATGAATAGCCTCTATACTTTTAATATTCTTTATATTTGCAAAAATTCCTGCAAGTTATATTAATTCTTTAATTTCTTTAACTTATTTAACTCTTTTTTACTAAGAAAACGATAATCACCCTTTTTTAAACCACTTAAATCAAGATTATGAAATGATATTCTTTTTAATTTTATTACTGGATTAGAAATTTTATTACACATTCTTCTAACTTGACGATTTCGACCTTCATGAATAATCAAATTAAATTTACTATGATCTTTGTTTCTCTCTTTTAATTCTACTTTAGCAGGAGCAGTCATTCCATCATCTAATCTTATTCCTTTTTCTAATTTATCAATTTTTTTATCACTAATATAGCCATCAGCTATAACTTCATAAGTTTTTTCTATTTCATATGAAGGATGGGTAAGAACATAAGTTAGTTCTCCATCATTAGTCAATAATAAGAGACCACTAGTATCATAATCTAAGCGTCCAACTGGATATATTCTTTCTTTAACATCATCTATCAAATCTAAAACTGTACTTCTTCCTCTAGGATCATCTACTGTTGTTACATATCCTTCTGGTTTATAAAGTAAAATATAGACTCTTTTTTCTTTTGAAATTAATTCTCCATCAACTTCAATAATATCTTCTTTTTCATTAACTTTTACTCCCATTTCTGTAACTACTTTTCCATTTACTTTGACTCTGCCTTCTTTAATTATCTCTTCAGATTTTCTTCTTGAAGCTACCCCTGCATGAGCCATCACTTTCTGCAATCTCTCTTTAGACAATATTGAAACCTCCTTAATACCATTTTTAAATTTATGCCAAAATCTTTTAAATTTAGATTTATAATCTAAATTACTTGCTGCAACTAAATGAATACTTTCTTCAACATTTCCGCTTTTTATTATCATTAATCCTACTATGTCACCTTTTTTTACTGGTAAATCAATATTATCAGCATAATATATTTCTTTTTTTAACTTAATTTTATCATCTTTTTTAAAAAGCAATTCAAAATTTTTAGCTGCTAAAAGATTGAGTTTTTGTTCTTCACTATTTTCTATATTTAAATTTAATATTTCTTCATTCTCATTTATTAAAACTTTTTTCTTATAAGAATTAAATCCATGATCCAATAATTTCTTTGTATCATTCCAATCTGAAGGACAATTTAAAAGTACTGAAATTAAATTTCTGTTATTTCTGCTGGCTGTAGTTATTAAACATCTTCCAGCAACTCTGGTATAACCAGTTTTACCTCCAGTAACTCCTCCATAAGACCATAACATTTTATGGTGATTATGTAAACCACGATCCCAATCATGTCCTTCCCAGGAAATAGTTTTATTTTTAGTAGCTGAAATTTCTCTAAATAAAAACAGGAAACCTAAAACGAACACCATTATTGGCGCCATAT
>JBNJDL010000104.1:0-7672 GCA_051744825.1 Bacillota bacterium
AAAAGCTTTAATTGATTTTGGCATTGCTGATGTGGATGGTAAAAAAATAATTATAAGTTATTATCAACCTGAATTAAAAACAGTAATTTACGCTCTATATAATGAATATAGTAATGAAAATTCTAAGTACAACAATTATAATATTTTAAATCCTTCACTAGAACATATTAAGGAAAATGCGGAATTTATAAAATTTTTATTAATTAATCCGAACTTTATTGAATCATTTTTACAGTCAGCTTGGAATGAAGGATATTTATCTTATGAAGCTCGTGGTGGATTAAATCAATATGTATTAAAACATAAAAATGTTGATGATTTTGCGAATTATGTAAATGAGAAGGAGGCATAAGCATGAAAACTTACAATGATCTTTTTGAATTAAGTCAAAAACCAGAAGAAGTTATAACAATGGATGATGCAGTTGTAAATAACAAAGAGCAAGTTATTAATGATTATGTAATTACTTCAAATATAAAAAATGAATTCAAAAATGTCTTACATAATTTAACTTTAGATAAAGGTCAAGGTTTTTGGATACAAGGGGCTTATGGTAGTGGTAAGTCTCATTTTATGTCTTATATTACTGTTCTTTTAAAAAATAGTAGGTATTGGGCTAATCTCCCTGAAGATATTAAAAATGAATATATTGACTATTTTGATGATAAAAATTATCTGACTGTTAACTTTACTTTAAGTGAAGTTAATGATTTGAAGGTTAAGTTATTTGATGAAATTGAAAAAGAATTTAAAAATAGTGGAGTTAATTTAACTATTAAAAAAGATGAGAAAATAGTAAAACAGTTTTTAAATAATGAATATGATGGATTAAGAAAAGAATGGTTTTATAATATTTTAGAAAATAAATTAAATGTTAGTGCTGAAGAATGGAAAGAAAGTTTAGAAGAAGATAACACTTCCAGATTGGCTGAAATAATTATTTCATATAGAAAAGAAAGAGGAGCTTTTAGCCAAAAAGAATATAGAGAAATTATATATCCAAATATGAATGAAGGTTTAGAACAGATTAGTAAAATTTTAAATGAGAATTTTGATGGATTAGTTATTTTTGCAGATGAATTATCTGAGTTTCTACAAAAAAAGAAATCGAAAAATGAAGAATCAGATAGTTTAGAGATATTACAGGCACTAGGCCAAAGAATTAAAGAATTTCCTATTTGGTTTTTAGCAGCAGTGCAGAAAAACCCTGCTGAAATTATTGATGAAGAACTATATATAGCAGATGAAGAAGAAAAAGTTTTTGATCGTTTTGAACCAATTAACTTAAGTGAAGCTGATATAGAAGAAATAATTGATAAGAGAATTATAATAAAAAATAAAAATCAAAGAAAAACGATCAAATCAATTTATAAAGATCTAAAAAATAACAAATTTAATTTGGAAAAATCAATTAGTCAAGAAAGGTTTGTTAAGCTTTATCCATTTCACCATGAATTTGTTAATTCATTGGTTCAGCTTTCCAGTTATGGTTCTAGACAAAGAGCAGCTGTTAGAGAAAGCTGGGAAATAGTAAGTAATAGATTAAATAATAAAGCTGAAAAATTAATCACTATAGATGATTTATATGATATCTTTGAAGATGATGTAATATATAATAGCTTCAAAGAATATTATGACTTATATAATAATGTTTATCATGAAGCAATCATAAAACCTGGATTTGATGAAGATAGTGAATTGGCTAAAAGAATTATTAAAACTTTAATTATTTATGGAATTAGGGATAAAGAGCCATTAAGTGCTGAACAACTTGGTGAAATGTTAATGGCAGATATGGGAATGAATATAGGATTATCTATGATTAATATTGAGATAGAAGAGACTCTTAAAACAATAAATAGTGATGTTAAAGGTAAAGGTATAGAAATGATTAATAGAGAAGATGAGGAAGATAAATTTTATTGGCAGATTAATCCTAGTGCAAGTGGTATTAATGTAAAAGCTGAATTATTAGAAGAAGTAAGGTTACTTAATGAAAAAGATATTATGTTAGAAATTCCATCATTTATAAATCAAAATAGAAAAACATTTCATAATTTTAAAGTAGAGCAAAATCAAAAAAGAATGAAAAACGAATTTTTATGGAGAAATACAGATAGAAAAGGAATAAATTGTTATAAAAAGCTAACCAAAGATATGAAATTAGATAAAATTAATCCTGAAAAAAGAGGAATTGAATTTTCTTTAATTTTAGATACACCATTTTATGATAGTTTTAAAAAGAAAGTTAAAAGAGCTAATGAATTAGCTGCAGAAAATATTAGATATATATTTTGGATACCACAAAATTTAGATAAAGAAACAATAAATAATTTAAAAAAATATAGAGCAGCAAATAACTTAATTAGTAAATACTCAAATCCTTCTAATGATGAGGAAATGCAAAAATTAACTCAACTTAAAACAGAGAGTAGTAATTTGAAAAATATAATAGAAAAAGATATAGTTCGAGCATATAAAAATGGGCATTTAATAAATAATTACACTGAAGTAAAAGAAACACAAAGTTTTAAAGATGTTAAAAAAATAATGGAACACTTTTTAGATAAAATACTTGATGATTTATATCCTAAACATCCCTTTTATAAGAAAAACATAAGTCGACGTCAAAGTAATAAATTGATAAAAGAGTTTATAATTCCACGTAAAATAGATAATGAAATCAATGAAATCGAAAATATAGCTGAACCTCTTGATATTGTTGAATATAATGGAAATTATTATAGATTAGAATTAAATAATAAAATATTTTCTGAAATAACTAAGATTTTAAGTGATGAAGAATGGCATAGTAGTAAAGAAATTTATGATAAATTCAGGAAAGAACCATGGGGGTTACAGGAATATAGTTTTGAAATCATTTTAGCTTCTTTAGTAGCTTCAGGTAATATTAGAGCCAGAGATAATAAAGATAATGTTATTAATTCTGAAAAATTGACTATAAATTATTTTAATAGTGGAAGTAATTTTAATAAAAAGATTAAAGCAATTAGTAAAGGAAAATTAGTAAATAATGTTATCTGGGATGATATAGAGAAAGTTTTTAAAATATTAAAATTAGATTTTAGAACTAAAAAAACAACAGCTAATCAAGACAAAAATTGGTCAAGATTAATAAATGAAATTTTAAAGTTAAAGAATGATATAAAAAGAACTAAAAATAATTTGTCTAATTTAGGAGGAGTTACTAAACAATACAAAGAATTTAAAGAGAAATTTTCGATTTTTAATAAGTTTAAAGATTTTATCAAGGATATAGAAGATATCAAAGATAGAGAATCTGATTTTGGATTAATGAAGTTTAGAGAAGAGCTTATTGAAAAATTTAATGATATTCAGTATTTTAAAGAAAAGTATTATCAATTAGAAAAATTAATAAAAATGATTGATGATCGTTTAGATTCTCAATTAATTAGTTATTATAATTATTTTCAAAATATAGAAAGTAATGATTATGAATTAAAAGAAGTAGATGAAATCAAGAAAAAATATAATAATTTATCAGAAATTATATTGAAGGTAGATAAAGTAAGAGAATTGATTAATTTAAGTGAAAAGGTTAAAGAAAATTATAAAGAAAAATATATAAAGGCTCATAATAGATATTATAGTAAGTATAATAAATTTTTAAATAAAATTAAAAATTTAAAAGAATATAAAGTATTGACTAAGTTAGAAAAAATAAATAAAATTGATATTTCTACCTCTCTTGGTCAAAAAATAAATAAGATAAAAGAAAACTATTTACCTTTATGTAAAGTCAAATTAGATAAAAATAATTTAAATAAAAAACCTACTTGTGCTTGTTCTTACATTATTGGAAATACTTTTAATGAAATGAGTATTGAAAAGGTAAAAGAACAGTTGATGAATGGAATAAAAGAATATATTGAAAAATTAAAAGAAAAAAGGTTTATTGAACAAATTGATATTTATTTAGAAAAAAATCCTGATAGTAAATTAAAAGAAATTAAGAATTTAGAAGTTTATCAACAGGGAAAAATATTAAATACTATTGATGAAGATTTTGTACTTGCAGTTAATGAAGCTTTGGATTCTGCATATCCAGTTGAAGTAAGTTTAAGTGAAATTGCAGATATATATAAAGGTACTATAACTAGTGATCAAATCGATGAAAAAACCGAAAAAGTAAAAAAGCTATTATTAGATAAAATAAAATCTGAATTAGAAAAAAACAAAGAATTAAGCTATGACCAAATAGTCCTTTCTATAAAAGATAAATAAGGGAGTTGGGGCAAAATGCAATCAGTATTTTCCTGGGTTGATTTTTCAGAAAGTGATAAAAATCAAATGCATGAGATAATAAATTCTTTAAGCAAGTCAAATACAAGGGATGAACTAGGGATAGCACCTATTAGAGATTCTTTATCAAATATGATGTTTCCAGGCACAACAACAATCCAGACTAGAATAAAGTATATGCTTTTTGTTCCCTGGCTTTATAAAATCATTGAAAAAGAAAGATTAGCAGATCAAAGTGCAGCTGAAAGAATTAGAGAATTAGAAGTTAAACTTATAGAAACTTTAAGTGAAAGTCATAGTAATGAAAAAGGAATAATTGGTGAAAGAGCAGGGGCAAATCTCAGTAGAACCCCTGCTGATATTTATTGGACAGGATTACGTGAATGGGGTATATTGAAAGTTGATTTTTCCAGAAGAGATTTTCATGATCTATTGAAAATATATTATAAAAGTTCTAGTGAAGATTTGTTATTAGAAAATGAATATAATTTAGATGAATTTGCTCTTTTTAAAGATGAGATTCAATTATGGGATCCCGCTTTAATTAAAAGTCCAAATAATTTTCCTGAAAAAGCAAATTTGTATTTAAATAATAAGCAAGCAGGTTATTTAAAAGAAAAAATTAAAAAGAATTGTGCTCATACTGTTTTAGCTCAAGTTATAGATTTACCTTATGATGAAGTTGATTTTGTCTGGGAACATGAATATATAAATCAACTTGATGAAAAATTATTTGAACAAATAAGACATGCTCAAATTTTTGCTGAACTTATCTATGGTGCTCATCTACTATATAATTTAATGCTGGCTCAAAAAGATGAAAATACAAATAATGAGCTGGAAGAAAATTATTTAAATTTGATTAATAAGTGGAAGATTGATATTAAAAATCAAAAAAAATCTTTAAAAGCCTGGGATTTAAAAGAATTTTGGTTAATAGTAGGTGTAAATGATATTAAGCTTAAATCTTTTATAGAAAACTGGTATGAAATTACTATAAATGAAAAATATTTAGATAATATAGAAAATATTCAATATGCAAGAAAATTAATTGCTCAAAGAGAAAAATTAATAAAAGGTAATAGGGCGAGACTTTTTAATCAAAATTATCTTGAAAAATGGGGAGGAGCTTCTTCGGCTTCAAAATTAGATTTTAGATGGCATATTGTAAATAATTTTATTAAAGATATTGCTCTTGCTTTAAAAGGAGATGAAATAAATGCTTAATCCTGATAATCGCACATTATATTTTGATGCCTTAAAACCTCCTGCTGGATACGAGCTGGATTATGCAGTTGCTGCTAGTTATTCACTTAATCTTAGCACTTTAGTTATGCTTCCCTTAGCTATGTCTAAATATAGAAATGAATTTGAGCAAAAGGAAAAAATAGATAAAATAAAGCTCCTAGAAGCTTTAGAAAACAACTATGAAAAAATGACTATTTTTTGTCAAAAGGGGCAAATAGCTATACCTAAAAACGTTAATATATTATATAGTTTTTTGGAAGATACAATTATTGAGACACAAATAAAAGATGGAACTAAAGCATTTCATCCTAAAATTTGGATTTTGAGATTTATAAACAATAATTTAAATATTAAATATCGATTGATTGTTTCTTCAAGAAACATTACTTTTGATAAATCTTGGGATACAATCTTAGTTTTAGAAGGGGAGAAATCAGATCAAAATGGTAAAAATAAAGAACTAATAAATTTTATTAAATTTTTATTTAGTAATAATACGACTGAAATTTCAAAAAAACAAAAAAGTAAAATAAATGAGATAGTTAAAGAATTAAGTGAAATAAATTTTGAAGCCCCAGCTGATTTTGATGATTATTTAGATTTTAAATCTTTAGGAATTAAGAAAGATGATAATTGGTTTTTTAAAAAAGATTATGATCGTGTATTAATTATTTCTCCATTTTTATCTTCTAATATTTTAAATAAATTTAATGGTAATAATAATATTTTGATATCTAGAAAAAGTGAAATAGATAAAATTTATACTAAAATAAAAAATAAATTTTCAAAAATATATTTAATAGATGACATATTAGAAAAAGATTTAGATCTAGATAATAATTTGATAGATTCAGAAATTGATTTGCGAAGTGGTCTTCATGCTAAAATATATTTGTTAGAAGATCAAGTTAATGACAAGTTGTATTTATATACTGGTTCAGCTAATGCAACTAATGCAGCTTTTAATGGTAATTTAGAATTTTTAGTAGGTTTAAGAAAAACAAATCCTAAATTAACTTTAAAAGATTTAATAGAAGTTCCTGATGAAGATCAAATAAAATTTAGTAGTATTTTAACACCATATATTCCTAATCCTGATTTAGAAAAAGAAGAAAAAGCAGAGAAGAAGTTAGATGAATTAAAAAGAGAGTTGCTAAATCTTGATTTGTATTTAGAAGTTAAAGAAGAAAATATTGATAATAAAAAACTTTATAATCTAAGTATTAAATTAAAAAATAATGAAACACAGATATTAGAAAGAGATAATTCAGAAATTTATTGTTGGCCTGTTACTTTAAAAAAAGAGAAATATTATAAAAATATTTCTAAACTTCATAGAAATGATATATTGTTTTCTTCTTTAACAATTGAATCCTTAACTTCATTTATAGCTTTTGAAATTAAAACTGATAATAATCAAACTTCTTTTGTTTTAAATTTAAATTTTGAAAAAGAAGTAGAAAAAAGAAAAGAAAAAATATTAACTTCTATTATTTCTGATCAAAATAAATTCATCAAATTTCTATACCTTTTATTACAAGATAAAGATCAGATGTTTTTAACTAATCAGCAATCTTTTTTTAAATCAAAGGGTAATAGTGGAAATAACAGAAATTCTTTTGGTCTACCTTTAATGGAAGATTTGTTAAAAACTTTAACTGATAATGTAACTGTCATTGATAGGATCGAAAAAATTGTTAAAGAATTAGAATCCTCTGATGAAAAAAGAATCCCTTCAGATTTTTATGATATTTGGGAAGCAATTATTGATATAAGGAGAGAGGAAATTGAGTGATATTAATATAAATCAACTTTTAGAATTTTTAAAGGACTTTCAGAAGAAAACAGTAAATCATGTATATAAAAAATTATATAACGAGGATTATGATAAATTTTTAATTGCTGATGAAGTTGGTTTAGGAAAAACTATGGTCGCTCGGGGAATTATTGCAAAAATAATAGATGACCTTCAGTCAAAAGAGCAAAATAGAATTGATATTATATATATTTGTTCAAATACACAAATAGCTAGACAAAATATCAATCGTTTAAATATTATGGATAAGAGATTTTCTCATTCATCAAGAATAACTTTATTACCTCTTAAAATAAAAGAATTAGCTAAAAATGATATAAATTT
>JBNJDL010000105.1:0-7659 GCA_051744825.1 Bacillota bacterium
TCACCGGTTAGTATTACTTTATTTGTTTGAACTCCCCGCACTTTTTCTTCACCATCATGTGTTATTTTTATATAATTTTCTCTAAATAATTCTCCATCTTTTTTCTCTGTAAGGCTAAATTCAAATTTTGAAAATAATTCTATAAAATCACTAACCTCAGTTGGTGTTTCAACTTTATCTAAATCTAATTCCTGTAATTTATCTTGAGAGTAAGTAGGACTGCTTAAAAGTAATAAAATAACTAAAAAAATTGTGAGTGTGGTCAGAATTGATCTTAATTTAGTATCAATTTTCATCACCCCCTCTGAAAGATATTAGTTATTCTCCTATGTTTAATGATTTAGACAAAGGTATAAATATACCTTTATTTTTTACTATATTTTTTATCAATATCTATATGAATTCCCACCATTCTTACAGGATCACCTTTTTTATTTCTTTCAGTAACTTTTCCAATGTCTTTTATCCATTTTAGTTTACCAGATTTAGTTATAAGTCGATACTCACTTTTATATAATTCAGTATTTCCATTTAAATGGTTATTTAATTTTTCTTCAATAGCCTCTTTATCTTTTTCATAAACCAGGTTTTTCCAGGTTTCAATATTATTTTCAAGTTCTTTAAGATCATAATCTAACATATTAGCCCACTTTTGATTATAATAAACTTCATCTGTTTTTAAATTCCAGTCCCAGACTCCAATATTTGCACCTTTTACAGCTATTGTTAATTTTTCTTTGATATCTTTTAATGTCTTTTCTCTTTTTTTCTTACGGGTAATATCATTATAAACTGCATAAACACCAAATTTTTTATTTGTTAATTTTACTCTAAATAGATTTAGAGAAATTAATCTTATTTCACCACTCTTTGTTTTTCTTTTAACCACAGTTTCTATATCTTTACCAGATAAAACTTCTTTTTTGTGTTTTAAAAAGTTCTTTTTTTCATTAACCGGTATAATAAAATCTATAATATTTTTGCCAATAATTTCACCTTTTTTATAACCAAAAATCACCTCAAACTGTGAGTTAGCTTTTATAACCTTAAAACCTTCATCCATTAAAATTATGCCTTCAAGAGAATAATTAAGCAATTTTTGAAAAAGTCTTTTTTGTTTTTTTAATTCTTCCTTAGAAATAAGCAATTCTAAATCATCTTCAATAACATTTTTAAACTTTTCTAACAAATCTTTTTGGTTTTTTTCTAAATTTTTTGTTTTATTGTCAAGAACACAAATAGTTCCAAATATATCATTATCTGGCCATTTAATTGGTAAACCATAATAAGATATCATATTTAACTTTACATCCGGGTTATCTCTCCATTTTTCATAATTGAGAGCATTATCAATAGAAAGTTTTTGATTTTTACCAATAACTGTTTCACAATATAAACCACTTCCTAAAGGTTCTTTATCTCCTATTTCATAAGGGTTTTCTTTATTTTTATTTTTTAATAAAACTTCCATATTATCTTCATTTATTTTCATTATTAAAGCAGTTGGTACATCAATCATTTCAGACAATAAATTAACAATCTTTTGCCATTTATTTAAAAATTTATCACTTAATTCTGGTTTTATAATAGATGTAATAGAAACTTCTTTAAATACATTTTCTCCTCTTAAAAAAACTTCTGTATCCATCTAAAACCCTCCTTAACTCTTAATAATCCTAAAAATATTTTTATTTTATTCATGCTGAAATTTCTTTAGAAAAATCTAATGAATATAAATATATAATATAAATTATAGCAATTATAAACATTATAGCAGAAATTAAAGATGATAATAAACTTTCAACTCCAGGATTTAGAGAAGTCATTATATTATTTAGATAATGAAAAACAATTGCTATGATGATATTATTTGTTTTGATTACTATCATTGCCAAGATAATACCAATTATTAATGCATAAATTGTTTGACTCATAATTGAAAATAAATTATTTACCTGTAAAGTATTGAGAAGATGGGATAGAGAAAACAAAATGCTTGAACCAAAGATAGCTTTCATTAAACCTTTTTTTAATAGTATTTTAAGTATTATACCTCTAAATATTATTTCTTCAACAAATGCAACTAAAGCCATATATGACATAAGGTAGAGAATTTTTCTTAAAGTTAAATCAGAACTAATCCCGGTAAATAATGGCATAAAGGCGAGAATTAATAATGGAATATAAATATGTTTATTATCCATATTTATTTTTTTATATGAAGAGAAACCATAGTAAACCCAGTTATTATTTTTTGAGATAAATATTATTAGCATTAGACTTAATATTAAAAATCCGATAAAAAAAGTTAATCTACTATCTATATTACCTACCACTGAAAACATTCCTGCTAAAAATAAGATGAATAAAAGAAAAATCGTTATTAATAAACTACTTATAAAAGGTCTTTTTTCTGCCAAAAAAACATTTTCGTTCATTTGAACTCCTCCAAATTTTTATTTACTTTTCTTTATACTTCAGTATAAAAAACAATTCACCTGCTTTCTTATAAATTTATTAAATTTATTTTTCATCTTCTTTAAGTTTTATAAATTTTTCAGCTAATACTGGATCAAACTGAGTTCCAGCACAATCTTTTATCTCAGTTAAAGCTTTCTTTTTTGAAATAGCTTTACTGTAAGGTCTCTCACTTGTCATTACATCATAAGCATCAATAATAGAAATAATTCTGGCCAAATAAGGAATTTCCTTTTCTTTTAAACCATTAGGGTAACCATTACCATCCCATCTTTCATGATGAGATAATATTTCACCAGCTATTACTGCAAATTCTTCAGATGCTGAAGCTATTTTATAACCTCTTTTAGGATGTTCTTTTATAATTTCCCACTCTTCATCTGTCAATTTACCAGGTTTAGTTAAAATATCTTCAGATATAGTGGTTTTACCTATATCATGGAGAGTTGCTAATAAAGAAAGTCTATTTAAATCTGAGTTAGAAAGACCTATTTTTTCTCCTAAATCATGAGCATAAGTGGTCATCCGTAAAGCATGTTTTTTAGTTTCTGAACTTTTGGTTCCTAATGTATTTAGTAGATTTTGAATGATTCTATTTTTAGCACTTTTACTTTCAGATAATTTATTTTTGTACATATTATTATCTGCTTGTTTTAATATATTATCTATATTTTGATATCTCTGTTCTTTTGTAGATTTTCCAAGCCCTATAGAAACTGGTAGTGAACTTTCTTCAGTAATTTCTGTTTTTTCTTTTATTCTATTTATTATTTTTCCTGCTTCTTTTTTAGTAGTCTTAGGAAGTAAAATAGCAAATTCATCTCCCCCATGTCTAGCAAGTATATCTTCTTTTCTTATTGAGTTTTTTAAAATTTTAGCTGTTTTAGCTAACAATTCATCTCCTTTTTTGTGGCCATAACTGTCATTTATAATTTTTAATCCATTTATATCTGCCATAATAATACTAATAGGAAGTTGTCTATCTGTATCCAATCTGGATATTTCTTCTTCAAAAAATCTCCTATTATATAGATCAGTTAAACGATCTTTATAAGATAAATATTTTATCTTTTCTTCTCTTTTTTTCCTCTCAGTAATATCCTGAACAATCCCTAGTGAACGAACTATTTCTCCATTATCGTTTTTTATATGCTCACATTTTTCTTTTACATAACGTATTTCCCCACTGTCCTGTTTTATTATTCTGTGTTCAACCTCATATTCATCTTTATTTTCTTCAATTGAAGAAATGTAGGCATTATCAACTTTTTTCCTATCTTCCGGATGAATAATATCTAAAAATTTTTCATAAGTTACTTCAAATTCTTGAGGTTTCAAACCAAAAATACGATAAATCTGTTCTGACCAAAACAATTCATTATTTTTTAAATCAAGTTTCCAACTACCTAAATTAGCAATCTGTTGACTCTTTTTTAAAATTTTTTCGTTCCACTTTTTTTCAGTAATATCTCGGCCAGTTGCAACTATATATTTAACTTCATTATTTTCATCTAACAAAACATTATTTGTCCAGGAAATTAATCTCAAATCACCATTTTTTGTTTTTAAGTAATTTTCATGTTGATTTGGGAAATTTTTATCTTTTAATTTCGTAAAAACTTCTTTTGTTTCTGTTATTTCATCATTTTTAATTAAAGCTTTCCAAATTTTTTCGTTTTTCACCTCATTTAAAGAATAACCAGTAATCTTTTCACAGGCTTTATTAAATTTAATAATTTCTCCTTTAAGATTTAATAAAATTACTAAATTATCTTGTACATCTAATATAGAAGCTAATAAATTTGGGTTAGTTTTATTCATTTTAAATACACCTCTCTAAAATAAGGAATATTTTCTCCCTTTAAACCATTTAAATCTTCCAATCAGTAATATTTTCATGATAAATCACAACAGAATAAGGTCCGTCATTTGATAAGGATTATTCATAAATAAGCCTCCTCACTTTTCTAACAACTATTTATTCTATTCTATCATTTTTATGAAATATCCAGTCAGTTCTGGATCAAGAAAAATTCCTGCTTTTTCTTTTAATTTAGCTATAATAGCTTCTTTTTCTCTTTTTTTATCATTTTTCAAAGATAAATAATTATCAATTATTGTGATGATTCTGGCCAAATATGGTATTTCTTTCCCTTTTAAACCCTGAGGATAGCCCTTACCATCCCATCTTTCATGATGTGATAATATTTCTTTTGCTATAGAATTAAATTCAGGTATTACCCTGCAAATACGATAACCGTATTCAGGGTGATCTTTTAATTTTTCACTTTCTTTTTCTGTTAGTTTTCTATTCTTTTTAAAAAATTCTTTAGAAAATGATATTTTGCCTATATCATGTATCTCAGCTAAAAGAAGTAACTTATCTTTATCTTTTTTTTCTAAATTTAGTTTATCAGCAAATCTAGATACTAACTTTTTTATTTCTTTTATATGTTTTTTGGATTCATCAGTTTTTTCTTTAAGATTATTTTTTATATTATCAATTATTTTCTCTCTTATCTCTTTACTTTCAGATGTCTTGTTTTTATACATATCATCATCTGCCAACTTAAAGATCTCATCTATCTCTTGATTAATATCATTTTTGGTAGCCAAACCTAAAGCCATACTTACTATAATTCCTTTTTGATTAAAATTAGCACACTTTTTATTGATTCTTTTGATTATTTCTTTTCCTCTATTTTCGTTTGTTTGAGGAAGTATTATTGCAAATTCATCTCCACCTATTCTTGCCAGAATATCTTCTTCTCTAAGATTATCTTCCAGAATTTCAGCAGCACTTTTAATCAAAAAATCTCCTTTATTATGCCCATAAACATCATTTATTAATTTTAATTTGTTAATATCAATCATGATTAAAGTTAAAGGAAATTGTCTTTTAGTATCCAGTCTTTTAATCTCTTCCATAAAATAGTCGCGGTTATAAAGTCCGGTAAGCTGATCGTGAAACCTTAAATATCTAATTTCTTCTTCAGACTTTTTTTGCTCAGTTATATCGACTAAAATCAATATTTTTAATTCTATATCCTTATATTCCATTTTTGAACTTCGAATATCAATCCACATTTTTTGTTCTTTTTTATTTAATTCAATAGTTAAATTATTTTCTTCTTGGTCTTTAGAATTTCTATTAAAATTATAATTTAGAGATATCTCAGGTAATATTTGATGTATATTTTTATTAAGTACTTCTTTTCTATTTTTTTCTACAATTTTTAAAAAAGAATTATTAACATATTTTATTTTATCATTTTTAAATAATATACAGATACCTACAGGATTTTCTTGTGTTAATTTTTGATATATTTGGGTAGACAAAAATAAAGATCTCACCGTTAATAAATTTTGAATTCGAGAATATAGTATATTTTTCTTTATAGGAACCTGTACTATCTCATCAATAATTTCTAAGTATTTATCAGGAATATCTCTGGGAGAAGTTCTTGTAATCAAAATTAGAGGAAGATAAAGAGAAATATTTGATTTTTTAATCTCAAAAATCTTTTCTAAATTTTTTTCAAATCCTTTTTCGTCTAAAATCAACATATCAGATTTTTCATCTTCATCTGGAGTATTAGAAGTAATCACATCATAATCTTTGCTTAAATACTTTTTTAAAATTTCTCTATTTTCCTCATGAGCAATTATTAATTTAATTTTACTTTTATCTATTAAATCAAATTGGTCACCTAATTCATTATTACCCATTATTCCCCCTCCAAATTTGTACCCATAATTTCAGGATTACCACTTAATATTCCTCTCATTTCAGTTAAGGGTTTACCTACTTTTATTCCTTCATTAGTAATTTTAAATTTCCTCATCGTATTTTCAAAATCACTCATTCTTTTCTTTAAAACCCCAATGGCTTTTTCTAATCTACCATTTACTTCAATATATCTTAAAAATATTATATTATCTGCTAAATAACTGGTATTCGAATCAGTGGCCTGAAAATCACCGGTTATATTTTTCATTTCATTAATCATAAGAACAGTTACACCTTTGCTTTTTAAAAATTCACAAAGAGCATGAAGTCCTCTAACCATACTATAATCATCATTAAAATTTCTAAAAGATAAAAAATAACCAGTAATAGAATCCAATAATACTATCGATGCATTATTTACTTCTACATCTTTTCTTACTTCATAAGAAAACTCTTCTGGTGTATATTCTAAGGGATTAACTCTTTTTATTATTAAATCATTTTCTTCTTCTATTTTATCTAAAGGAATATTCACAGATTTACTTCTTTTTGTTAAAGTTCTATAACTTTCTTCAAAAGAATATATAATTGATTTTAAACCATTTTCTGCACTTTCTTTTATATACTGAGTGCCTAAAGTAGTTTTACCTACTCCACTTGGGCCAGTTATTATAGTACTGGTTCCTTTTTCTATACCACCATGCAGGAGCTTGTTGATTTCAGCCACCCCAGAAGATAGCTGTTCTACACTATAATTCTCTTTGTAATCAGAAACTTCTAATTTAGGATAAATTTCAATCCCTTTATCTTTGAATTTTAAAGTGTGTTTACCTTTATTAAAGCTAGATCCTCTATATTTAATTATTTCTAGAGAATGAATAGGTGAGTTGTATTCAATACTGATAATCCCATCTACCATAAACTGCAAATCATCATCAGCATTTTTTTGTCCAACTTCAGATGTTAATAAAATAGTAGAATTGAATTTCTTAACAAACTGCATAAAAGATAATATCTGTTTTCTAAATTTAAAATCATCAGATGTTAAATATTTTAATTGCGTAAATCCATCAAAGAATATTCTATCAGGTTTAATTTTCTTGATTTTTTTAGTCAACTTTTCAATCAAGGGTTTTTGTTCCATTTGGGAAGAAGAAAAAAGATCATAATCTTTATTTTCAGAAACAAAGTCTGATTTTGGACTTAAATCTAAATATTCAATTTCATCTATGGGAAATCCAAAGTTTTTCCCATTTTCTTTTATTTTTTCTATATCTTCAGTCATACTAACAAAAAGAGAACTTTCGTTGTTTTTTAAACCTTCTATTAAAAAATGCAATCCCAAAGTTGTTTTTCCTGTTCCCGGACCACCTCTGACTAAATAAAATCTTTCAGGAATTAATCCGCCTTTTAAAATCTCATCTAATCCTTTTATACCTGTTTTTATTATT
>JBNJDL010000106.1:0-7652 GCA_051744825.1 Bacillota bacterium
TTATTAGATTTATCATTTAAAACAACATATTCACTATTATTAGATTCTACCATACCTAATTCATTTTTGGCAATTTTTTCTATATTACTCAAAGATAAATTTTTGGCTGATTCTAATTCTAAATTTTGATTTTTTCTTTCTAAAGTCTCTAATTCATTCTCTAATTGATTTACTTTGTAGGATAAGTGATTAATTGTTACAGATTGAACTATATAAAAAGATAACATAATTGCTATTACAATAATACAAAATAAATATAATTTAAACATAATTTTCTTATTTTTATTTTCCTGCTTTTTTTGATCATTATAACTATAATCTTTATAATCTACAATTTCTTTTCTCTGTAACAATTTATTCACCTACCTTTCAATTTATCACTCTTTCAGCAACTCTTAATTTAGCACTTCTAGCTCTATAGTTGCTTTCTAATTCTTCTTTAGTTGCTGTTATAGGTTTTTTAGTAATAATATTAATTTCTCTTTTTTTATCACAAGCACAAATTGGAAAATCAGGAGGACAAACACAATCTTTATTTAAGTATTTAAAAGTATTCTTTACAATTCTATCTTCAAGAGAATGAAAACTAATAATACATATTCTACCCTTGTCTTTTAAATTATAAATTGATTTTTTTATCATATTTTCTAATTGTTTTAATTCATCATTTGTTTCTATCCTTAAAGCTTGAAAAGTTTTTCGAGCAGGATGCCCACCTTTTCTTCTTACTCCTTTAGGAATTGCAGCTTTTATAATTTCAACCAAATCTGTTGTGCTTTTTATGTCTTCATTTTTTCTAAACTTTACAATAAACTCAGCTATTCTAGCTGCCCAATTTTCCTCTCCATATTCTTTAATAACTTTTTTTAATTTTTCTTTGGAATAAGTATTAACTATATCTTCAGCTTTAAATTTTTGTTCTTTATTCATTCTCATATCAAGAGGTCCATCTTTTTTATAACTAAAACCTCTTTCAGGATTATCTATTTGAGGAGAAGAAAATCCAAGATCAAATAACATTCCATCAACTTTAGTTAAATTATTTTTAGCTAATATTTCTGGAATATTAACATAGTTGTCATGGATTAATTTTAAATTTTTTTTATTCCCTAATTTTTTTTCTACTTCTTTAATTGCTTTCTTATCTCTATCAATAGCAATTAATAAACCTTCTTTACTTAAATTTTTTAAAATTTCCTCACTATGGCCCCCTCTCCCAAGAGTACCATCAATGTATATTCCATTTTCTTTTATATTTAAATATTCTATACTTTCTTTTAAAAGTACAGGTTTATGTTCAAAAGTCATAAAAATTCTCCTTTTATATTCCTAATTCATCCATTTGTTCAGCTATTTCTTCATAAGAATCTTCTGCTTCTGCAAGATAACCATCCCAATTTTCACTTGCCCATAATTCAATTCTATTTGCTAAACCGATGATTACAATTTCTTTTTCTAAACTTGCATATTCACGCAAATTTGATGGTATAGATATTCTTCCCTGTTTATCAAAATCACATTCAGTTGCTCCAGAAAAGAAAAAACGCACAAAAGTTCGAGAGGATTTGTTTGTTATAGGTAGAGAGGTTAATTTGTCTTCTAATACTTTCCATTCTTTTCTAGGATAAACAAATAGACAATTATCTAAACCTCTAGTCATAACAAATTTACTGTCTAAATCATTTCTAAAGGAAGCAGGAATAATCACCCTTCCTTTTTTATCCATATTATGTTTGTATTCACCCATAAACATATTTTATCACCCTCTACCACAAAAAATCCACTATCCACCACTTTTCACCACTCTATTACCTATATTCTTTGTACTAAAAAAAAATCCTTTTTTTATTTGCACTTTTTATTGATTTATTACATAAAAATAGTATAAAAGGAGGATGATTTTAAATGAAAATCAATTTTTTCTTTGCCTGGACTAAAAATAAAGATAAAAATAATGAAAAAACTAAAGCTATAACCTGGAAGTTTAAATTACCTAGTTTTTTCAAAAAACTTTAATTTTAAACTATTTTTAAATAAAAAGAAAAAAATAACAATTTTTTAAAGGAATTTTCTAATTTTTAAGCAATTATATATTAGAAATAATATAAAATACGGAGGGATAAAAGTGGAAAAGAAGTATGAAGTAATTATTGTGGATGATAACAAGGAATTTTGTAAGTTGCTGAAGGAGAATCTTGAAGAAGAAAAATTCACTGTAGTTAACATGGCTCATAATGGAAAAGAAGGGTTAAAATTAATCAAAGATAAAATACCAGATATTCTAATTTTAGATCTTATTATGCCAGAATTAGATGGAATTGGAGTTATTGAAGAGCTAAATAAAAACAAGAAATTTGATGAAATGAAAATAGTTGTTCTTACTGCCTTTGGACAAGAAGAATTTACTAAAAAAGTAGTAAGCCTCGGAGCAGACTATTATATAATGAAACCATTTGACTTAGACGAGTTAAATATAAGATTAAAACAATTAATGAATCCACCAGGTTTATCTAATAATAGTCAAAATATTGCTACAAAAAAAGAAAGTGATAATATTGATTTAGATATAGAAATAACAGAAGTACTCCACCACCTTGGAGTACCAGCTAATATTAAAGGATATATTTATTTAAGAGAAGCAATACAATTAATTATTAAAGATGTAGAATTATTAGGATCAATAACAAAAAAAGTTTATCCAGACGTGGCAAAAAAATTTCATACAACCCCGAGTAGGGTAGAAAGAGCTATAAGACATGCCATTGAAGTTACCTGGGATAGGGGAAATATAGAAGCTCTAAATAACTATTTTGGAAACACTGTATCTGCTAAAAGTGGAAAAGCTACTAATTCTCAATTTATAGCTCGTATAGCAGATAAATTAAGACTAGAACTAAAAGTTAGCTAGTCTTCACTATTTCTTTCTTTGTTATAGACAAGATCTATTCCTCTTCGCAAACTTTTATTACCAAATTTATTCTTTATTTCAGTGATAGTTTTATCCAGCAATTCACTTTTTTTATCTTTTTCAAATAAAGAAAGTTGTTTATCAGTTTTTTGACTTAGATTAGCAACACCAACTCCTAATAAGCGAATAGGTTTAGATAATAAATTATTATTTAATAACAATTCTTTGGCTGTTTTATATATTTTTTCAGTATCATTTACATATCGATTTATAGTTTTTCGTCTACTATAAGTAGTAAAATCAGGATATCTAATTTTTATAAATATAGTTTTACCTTTTAAATTTTCTTTATGTAATCTTTCAGAAACTTTTTCACTCATTCCCATTAAAACTGAAAAAATATTTAATTTATTACTTAAGTTTTTTGAAAAAGTTTCTTCCTGGCTGATTGATTTACTATCTTCAGCCGGAAGAACTTTTCTTTTATCTATACCTCTTGCTAAATTGTATAATTTAATGCCTAGTTTTCCAAATTGTTCTTCCAATTCGGCTTTAGGCATTTTTTTTAACATAGCTACTGTCTTAATTCCCTGTTCTTTTAATAACTTTTCAGTTTTTTTTCCTACACCCCAGAGACTAGAAATTTCTAGTTTTTCTAAAAAATCACTCACTTCATGATGATAAATAATTTTAAATCCATCTGGTTTATCAACAGTTGAAGCTAATTTTGCCAAAAATTTATTTTTAGATATTCCCACTGAAGCTGCTAGTCCAATTTCATCTTTAATTCTGTTTTTTATTTCTTTTCCAATCTTTTCGCTAGTACCAAATAATTTGTGACAACCACTTAAATCTAAAAAAGCTTCATCGATAGAAATTTTTTCTACTAATGGTGTATATTGTTTAAAAATTTGATGTATCTTTTTTGAAATTTCTTCATATCTTTTCATTCTACCAGGAAGATATATTCCATGTGGACACAATTTTTTTGCTTTAACTATTGGCATTGCAGAATGAACACCATATTTTCTTGCCTCATAAGAAGCAGTAGAAACAACCCCTCTATTACTTTGATTTACTCCCCCTATAATTACAGCTTTTCCTTGTAATTCAGGATTATCTAAAATCTCAACTGAAGCAAAAAATGCATCCATATCAACATGCATTATATTAACTTCTTTCATAAAATCACCTGTATTTTAAATTTAAGAAAAATAGTCTAATTTCATAGCCTCTCTTGTTTCGTTCATTGTTTCTTTAGCAATTTTTCTAGCTTTTTTTGTACCTGACATCAAAATTTCATCAACTAATTCAGGATTATTTTCATATTTAGCTCTTCTTTCTCTCATTGGTTCAAGTAAATCATTAATTGAAGCAGCTAATCTTTTTTTACAGGCTACACATCCAATTTCTCCAGCTCTACATTTTTTAGCAATTTCATCAGATTCTTCTTCATTAAAAGCTTTATGATACTCATAAACTGTACAAACTTCAGGATTACCAGGATCATCAATCCTAATTCTATCAGGATCAGTGACTGCCTTATTTACTTTTTCTTCAACTGTTTTGGATGAATCTGAAAGGAAAATTGCATTATTTAAACTTTTACTCATTTTACTTTTTCCATCTAAACCAACTAAACGAGGAAAATCTCCTACTAAAGCTTCAGGTTCTGGAAAAACTTTATCATATAAATTATTAAATTTACGAACAATATGCCGTGCTTGCTCAATATGAGGTAATTGATCTTCTCCTACAGGAACTAAATCAGCTTTTAAAAATGTAATATCTGCTGTTTGACTTACAGGATAACCTAAAAATCCATAAGTCATATCATCATAACCATATTGTTTTGCTTCAGATTTTATAGTTGGATTTCTTCTTAATTGATTTACTGTAACTATCATAGAAAAATATACTGTTAATTCAGCTATTTCAGGAATCATTGATTGGACTAAAATCGTAGTTTTTTCGGGATCAATTCCAACAGCCAAGTAATCCTTTGCAACCTGGCGTACATCATCAGATATTTTTTCTGGTGATTCAAAATTTGTTGTTAAAGCTTGAACATCTGCAATCAATAAAAAAGTATCATATTTTTCTTGTAATTTTACTCTATTTTTCAGACTGCCAACATAATGACCTAAATGTAACTTTCCTGTTGGACGATCTCCAGTTAAAATTCTTTTTTTATCTGTATTACTCATTTATATTCACCTCAAGTTTTTATAAAAGTTTAATTAATAATATCAAATTAATTCATTTTCTTCAACAAAAAGAGTTCTTAACTCCCTTTACTTGATTTTTTAAATACAAACTGTTAAAATATTACTAAGAATAACTATTATTATTAAAGGAGAGATTCATAATGGCTAAAAATACTAGAATGACTAAACAAAGAAAAGCAATTTTAAATATATTAAAAAATACTGATGTCCATCCTACTGCTGATTGGATTTATGAAAAAGTTAAAAAAGAAATACCAAATATAAGCTTAGGTACAGTTTACCGCAATTTAAACGTTTTAGAAGAAATGGGAGAAATTATGGTTTTAGATTATGGAAGTTCTCACAGTAGATATGACGGAAATCCAGAAAATCATTACCATTTTAAATGCGAAAAATGTGGTAAAGTTTTTGACATAGACCATAAAGTGATTGAAGATTTAAATAAAAAGGTTGAAGAAAATACTCCTTTTAAAGTAAATAATCACCGCTTAGAATTTTATGGTCTATGTCCTGAATGCCAAAATAAATTATAAATTTAGTTTTTAAAGCTGGAGACTATGCTCCAGCTTCCTAATTTTTTTATTTTTTTTGTATTTTAATTTGTTCTTTGGCCATATCATCTGCCTTTTCATTATATTCATTTCCAGCATGACCTTTAACTTTTAAAAATTCTGCCTCATGTTTATTTTTTAATTCATCCAATTCAATCCATAATTCTTTGTTCTTAACACTTTTTTTGGAAGAAGTTTTCCAGCCGTTTTTTTTCCATCCATCAATCCACTCTGTAATACCTTTTATTACATAACTTGAATCAGAAAAAACTTTTACCTTACTTCCCTTATCTATAGCTTTTAAACCTTCTATTACAGCTAATAATTCCATTCTATTATTAGTAGTATTTTCTTTAAAACCACTAACTTCTTTCCTTGTATTTTCACCAATTATTATTGCAGCATAACCACCTGGACCAGGATTGCCTGAACAAGCTCCATCAGTATAAATAATTACACTTTCTTTACTGTCACTCACTATTTCTCCCCTTCCTCTTTATTACCTTTTATGTAATTTTGTAGTTCAGGATTATAATATCTGTATGTATTATATGCAAAATCAATATTATTTTCATTATTAAAAGCTTCTAAAATATCTTCCCAAAATTTTTCTGAACTACTTCTTCTTTTTCTAGGTTTACACAAATACCTTATAGTCAACTCTACCCCACTATCTTTAATTTTAGTATAAACTATAGGAGTTAATTTTTGGTAATTTTTACGTGCAGAATGTATAATATTTTCTTTTAAATTTTTATTTAATTCTAAAGAGTTTCTTTTTGCAATCTCTTCCAAAATAGATTTTGCTTTTTTCCAGTCACTTTCAAAAGTGATTAAAATAGATATTTCATTCCAAATCAATTCAAAACCTTTAGTAAAATTCGCAACATTACTATTAAATATCTTTCCATTAGGAATATTTATTATTCTTCCAGTGCTTTGCTCCGCTTTAACCCAGTTTCCCACTTCCATTAGAGAAATATCCATTATTTTAATATCAATAACATCACCTTTAACACCATTAATTTCAATTCTATCCCCTATACTAAATGGCCTACGACTAATAATATAAATCCAGGCAAAAAAATTAACTAAAATATCTTTTAAAGCAACTGCTAAACCAGCTGAAAAAATGCCTAAAAACGTGAAAAGAGAGCTAATGCTATCTAGCCAAATTTGAAAAATAATAATTAATGTAATAAAAGAACTAATATAGGTATTTATTTTATACCATCTATATCTTTTCGATATTGTCTCAACTCTATATTTAATAACTTTTTTAATAATCCATCTTAAAATAAAAACAATTAAAACAGCTACAATAGTATAAAAAAAATTTTTGTTAGGAATAGAATTTAAATTAATAATATCTTGCAAGTTATTTCACTCCTGAAAAGTTAATTATTATTAGCAAGCTTTTCTAATAAATCAACAGCTCTTCTTAAATGTGGAATAACAATAGAACCACCAACAATTAGAGCAATATTAAAAACTTCAAAAAATTCTTCTCTTGTCACTCCTTCTTCTTTACAACGTGTTATATGATAACTTATACAATCATCACATCTTAAAACCATTGAAGAAACTAATCCTAACATTTCTTTAGTCTTGCTAGATATTGCTCCATCTTCATATGCTCTTGAATCAAGATTAAAAAATCTTTTTATCGAAAGGTTATCTTCGTTTAATATTTTTTCATTCATTTTTTCTCTAAATTCACGAAATTCTTTTAAATCAGTACTCATAAATAAAACTCCTTTCAAATTTGAAGAATATTGTATAGTAATTATAACAAAAATATAAGTTATTTTAAATAACTTTTGCTAATATAATTAATTATTACTATAAAAATAAATTTTTTTATACATAAAAATGGCTCCCCGAGCAGGACTCGAACCTGCGACAAAGTGGTTAACAGCCACTCGCTCTGCCAGCTGAGCTATCGGGGAGCATTTATAAATATCT
>JBNJDL010000107.1:0-7577 GCA_051744825.1 Bacillota bacterium
TAAACAAAAATCTCTAAAAATTTTCATAATTTTAATTGATTCCCTAAAGACTAATTTTTTGTCATGGTCTTCCCCTGCCCAAGCAATTAATCTTTTTTTCATTTCAGAAAAATCTAGACAGTTCATTGCTTTATAATTCAAATTATCAATTAATTGTACTGCTATCTGAGGAGAAGTTGCATTTATATAATCTAAAATATCACTTTTAGTTCTAAATTTTTCTACATATTTACTCATAACAAAATGAGCAGTTTCTACATTCATAAAGGTCGGTTCTAATTTTTTACTACTTATATCTAAATTACCTTTAATATCAAACCATCTATTTTTTAATTCTTCTTGTATAAAACCAAAATAAGTATAAATATTTAAAGGGCCAATATATTGCAAATTTATATTATTACGCCATTTCCGCACATTTTTTGCACTATTTAAAAAAACAATACTTTTCCTAGTTCCTTTACTCTTAGAAATTTCATGAAAATGATTCTGTAATTTACTTGTTTTTCCACTTCCAGTTACTCCTTTATAAATTTTAAGCATATTAATCGCCCTTTCTAATATTACTCTTCAATACAAACTTCTGTATGGAAGTGTAAAATCCTTCTTTTAAAAAAATATAGACTGCTATAAATTAGCAGTCAATAAAAATTTGATTTGAAATTAAATATAACATAAAAAAACCTCCTAAAAATCTAATCCTATAAAATATACACTAAAACAGTGTATTTGTCAATAGACTTTTAAGAGGTTATTAATTATTTTATTATCTCTAAGAAAACATCAACAATTTTTGGCTCAAATTGGCTTCCTTTATTTATGATTAATTCTTCTTTTGCTTTTTCTTTTGATAACGCATCTCTATATGATCTATTAGAACGCATTGCATCCCAAGTATCTGCCACTGCTATTATTCTAGAAATCAAAGGAGCTTCACTTTTTTTAAGTCCTCTTGGATAACCTTTTCCATCCCATCTTTCATGGTGAAATAATACATAACGGGCTATATTTTGTAGATCTTCAGATGTATTTAAAGTCTGATAACCCCAAACTGGGTGTTTTTTTATAACTTCATACTCTTTATTACTTAATTTACCTTCTTTATTTAAAATATGATCTGGAATGAGGATTTTTCCAATATCATGTACCATCCCAGTCCAATAACTTTCATTAATTTTTTCTTCTGAAAGGCCTAATTTTTCTGCGATTTTTTTAGAAAATTTAGCCACACTTTCAGAATGTCCTCTTGTATATAAGTCATGTATTTCTAGCATTCTTACTATTGATAATATCAATTCTTTTGTAAATTCATCTTGTAAAACCCCAAATTTTTTCAGTCTATAAAAAGAAGTTGAAATATTTCTAAATGAATTAAATAAGCGCTGAGAATTTTCAGAAAAACTATTTTCACTATTTGCTTTTATATCAATATTTAAACCTGCTTTTATATCTCCATCTATAATTAAATCAAAAGTCATAGTTTCCTTAATACTCTTTTGCCCTTTTTTAAGTATTTCTAACTGTTTTCCGTCAAATTTTCTTTTATTGTTATCCATAATATTTTCAATGATTTCAATTTGATCTCTTTTATTATAAAATAATTCTTGATCTAAAGAAAGCTGTTTTAATATTTCAATATCATGGCCAATTGCATGGACAAATTCAACCTTAGCCTCTTTATTTTTGTAAACTGTTCCATAACTAGCCTCTGGAATTACTTCTACAGCTGTATTTAATAATTTATGTAAAAATTCATTTTCACTTAAATTTTTCTCAGTAAGAATTGAAGTTAAAGAAATAACCTTTTCCAAATTATTACTTAGCTTTTCCTGTTCTTTTTTAGATTTTTTAAAATTTGTTATATCAGAAATAATAGTTGCAAAACGCCCCTTATCTGTACTAAAAGCATTAATATAAAACCAACGATCTTCTTCTGAATAATATTGTTCAAATTCTATACTATTTTTTCTACCACTTATTACTTCATTATGTTTTTTAATCAATTTCTTTTTACCATCTTCAAAAAAATTTCCTAGTTTTAAATTTTCTTCTTCCAGATTAATATTAAAAATATTTTCAAAAGCTCTATTACATTCTACTAATTCATAATCTACAGCTTTCATATTGTTATTATAAATCACTTTATAATAAGCAAAAGCATTAAGCATATTATTAAATAACCTTTTATATTTTTTTCTATTTCTACTATATTTATTATTAATTATATTCAATTTTTTATTTTGCTCTATTATTTCATTATTATATGCTTCTAATTGTTCATAACTAGCATTTACTTCATCTATCATTTCAATAAAATTTTCTTGTATATCATCAATTTCTTTTATTTCAATATCTTTTGAATTGAATTTTACATCATCTTTTAATTTGTAATTATTCATTTTTTCAGACAAGGTCTGAATAGCTTCAACTACATTTTTTATTTCTTTTTTAAAATTTCCTCTTAAAAATAATTGAATAGATAGTAAAGAAAAAAACATAATTATTAAAATGAAAAATATAATTTTATAAAAAGAAAATATTACATTTACTTTTACATATAATATTTCTTTTTCACTCAATTTTACAGCTCTATAATAACTTTTTTCAAAAAAACCACCTTTTTTTACTACTAATTTATTTTCATTTAAAGAATTTAAGTATATATTTTTTTCATTTTCACTTTCATTATTTAATTGTATTTTTATTTTTTTATTATTTAAAATATAATTAAGGTCTTCAATAATAGAATTTTGACTCACATTATTAAGATCTAAATTGTTTAAGTAAAAATTTATATCTTTAAAAACGTCTTCTTGTGACCTTTTATAAAAATTGTTATATAGAAAAAAACCACCAAATATTATCACTATAAAAAATGTGCCTACAATTATATTTCTTAATTTTTTAAATTTATAATTCATTATATATGATAAAGATTTTTTATCCATAAATTTCCTCCGATTGTTGTACTATTATATTTTCAAGATTTAAATTTAACTTAGTACATTATATTAAAAAATAGGAGAAATTTCAATTTTATAGTAAATAAAAAGGAAAAATTGGTACATTTGTCTAATTATATATTAAGAATCTAAATTTATTATGAAAGGAGAGAGTTATGAAAAATATAAAAAAATATCAACTTATTAACATATTTTCATTTTTTGCTGTTATAATAATGAACTTTTTAGCTAATTACTTACCCTTAAATGGTTATAATACTGGAGAAATTTCAGATATGTATCCAAACCTTTTTGTACCAGCTGCAATCACATTTTCCATATGGGGATTAATTTACTTATTTTTATTTGCTTTTATTATTTATCAAAGTAAAGGCCTATTTAATAATTTAAATAAAGCTCCAAAAGAAATAAACAAAATTGGCTGGTTATTTTTCATTTCATCTATTGCAAATATTTTTTGGCTTATTAGTTGGCATTATTTAAAGCCATTTATCTCACTTTTATTTATGATTTTACTTCTTATTACTTTAATTACTATTTATTTAAAATTAAACATTGGAAAAAATAATTATTCTAAAATCAAGAAATGGTTAATTAGTGTTCCTTTTAGCCTTTATTTAGGTTGGATTACAGTTGCCACTATTGCTAATGTTAGCGCCTATTTAGTAGCTATAAATTGGAGCAGATGGGGAATTTCTGAAGTCATTTGGACTATAATTCTTATTATAATAGGACTTATCTTAACAATCTTAAATACTATAAAAAGGCAGGATAGTATTTATGCTTTAGTTATTGTTTGGTCTTATATTGGTATTATTTTAAAAAGATATCAAAGCAGTCCACGCTACATGAATATAATCATTACAGCTGCAATTAGCATTATAATTATTCTTTTTAATCTTTTTTATCAAAAAAAGAAAAATAAAAGCTTATAATTATTGAAAATGCTGTAAAAATCATTGAAAAAAATAAATAACTTAAATTAATATTCAAATTTAATTTATTAGTAAAAAATAAATATTCAAATATATTTATACCAATATTTATTCCAAATACTGATGCCATTATATAAGAAATATCTTCTATCAACTTTAAAATACTTAAATTACTTTTATAAAACAAGACTCCTTTGCTAAAGCCATTCCAAATATTAATAAAAATTGGTATGACAAATATTATTCCATAAAGCACTCTAATAATTAATAATTCTAAAAAAATCTTTTCAAATAATAATAATATAATTAATGAAAAATAATTTTTATTTTTCAACTTTTTTTCTTTTGAATTTTTAATTTTTTGATATAATTTTAAAGTTAAAGGATCTGCTAAATTTTGTTCCAATAAAGTAGCTCCATTTATTTTTACTTTATGATTACTCTTAACAATTAAATTTCCTAAAAAACATGGTATAAAATATAATATCAACAAAAAAACAAAAGTAAAATTTTGATTTTTTAATAAATCCATTATTATCCCTCCTTTAATATTATACATTTTTTTATAAATAAAAAAAAGCTTCTAGGAAGATTTTTCTTCCTAGAAGCTTTTAAAATGAATATTAGCTACTTATAGCTCCAACTGGACATGACCTAATACATTTATCACAATTTCTGCATAAATTAGGATTAATTTCTGCAATTCCTTTATTCAAAGAAATTGCATCAAAAGGACAGGCTTGCAAACACTGTCCACATCCAGTACATTTATTTTTGTCTATTGTAGGTATATTAAAATTGTTATTACTAGTAGTATTGCTAGAAAAATTACTTCCGCTATTTCCTTCTCTAATCATTGTACTTCCACACTCAGGACATTTTTGTTCATAACATGGTACTCCACGCTGATGGGGAACAGTTGCACCGCATTCAGGACAAATACAATTCCCAGATGGACCTGCTCCTTGTCCACGTCCCTGGTTATTACCACGGCCAAATCCTTGACCTTTACCAGAACCTCTATTATTAAACATTTTATACCTCCTCAAAATGTAAATTTTAACTATAATAATTATATAATAGTTTTGAACATATGTCAATAATAGAGGTTTTAAAATTTCCTTATTCAAATAACTCTTTACTTAACTCTTTAATAGCCTGTCTTCTAGTTGAAGTTTCCTCTTTATCTACTATAATTTTTAAAACATCGCCTTCTTTAGCATTATTAGGTATCTCACTTTTGTTAATTTCAAAAGTACCACCAGAACTTTCTACTACAGCTTTATCCCCTTCAAACCTGTCAATAATAAGCATAGTTTAACACTCCTTTTTATTTTGCTACATTATTTATTAGGTTTTTTATAAAACTTATATCTCCATAGAATAAATAAAAAATTATAAATAAAACAAACACTACTGGAAGTAATTTTTTTACTATCTCTACTAAAAATGAAAATATAACTAGTAAAAAAATTATAGCTATAATAAGCAACTGATTATAGCTTAAATTTAAATCAAAGGCAGATTTTATAAATTGATTTAAAGATTTAATGAGATTTGGAAAAAAATCTTTAGTTAAAAAATCAAGAAACTCATTCAAATAAATCACCTCATTTTTTAGACATTAAACCTAAAAAAGCAGACATCTCCATCTTTAACAATATAATCTTTACCTTCTAATCTTAAATACCCTTTATCTCTAGCAGCAGCTATTGATCCTGCACTAACAAGTTCTTCATAACTTACTACTTCTGCTCTAATAAAACCTCTCTGCATATCTGTATGAATTTTACCAGCTGCTTCAGGGGCTGTAGAGCCTCTCTTTACAGTCCAGGCTCTAACTTCTTTTTTACCTGCAGTAAAAAAAGTTATTAGGTCAAGCAAATCATACCCTGCCTTAATTAAATTATCTAATCCTGACCTTTCTAAACCTAAGTCTTTTAAAAAAATTTCTTTATCTTCATCATCTAATTCAGCAATATCTGATTCAATTTCAGCACTAATTGTTACAACTCCTGCTCCTTCTTTTTGAGCATGTTTTTTAACTTCTTTTACATATTTATTATCCTCACTATTATTAATATCCTTTTCATCAATATTACATACATATATTATTGGTTTTGCCGATAACAATTGTAATTCTTTAACTAATCTCTTGCTTATTTCATTTAATTCAATTTCACGAATATTTTTACCTCTAGCCAAAGTTTCTTCTAATTTCTTCAATTCTTCTAATTCAAGTAAATCTTTTTTATCTCCACTTTTAGCTTTTTTTTCTGTTTTTTCTAATCTTTTTTCGATTGTATCTAAATCTGCTAACATTAATTCAGTATTTATAGTTTCAATATCTCTTTTAGGTCCAAGTTCTCCATCAACATGTGCTATATTTTCATCAGTAAAACACCTAACTACTTGAGCAATAGCATCAACTTCTCTAATATGAGATAAAAATTGATTCCCTAGACCTTCTCCTTCACTAGCACCTTTGACAAGACCTGCTATATCTACAAATTCTATCATTGTAGGAGTTTTTTTCTTAGGCTCATACATATCATTTAATACATCTAATCTTTGATCTGGTACTTTAACCACTCCTACATTAGGATCTATTGTACAAAAAGGATAATTTTCTGCATCTGCTTTTACTTGAGTCATTGCATTAAACAAGGTAGATTTACCTACATTAGGTAATCCAACAATACCAATCTTCATAAATTTATTTCCTCCTGTTATATATTATTATATCATTTTTAACACCATATTGTATTATATACTATTAAAATTGAAATTTAAACCTCAATTTAAATCAAGAACCATAATAGGTACATGATCACCATAATAATTAACTTTCTCAATTACTTCCCAACCTAATTTTTTATATAATCCTTCAGCTTCTCTTGTATATAAATATAGCTTTTTTACATTTATATCTCTAGCTTCCTTTATAACTCTTTTTATTAACTTAGTTGCAACCTTTTTTCCTCTATTTTCTTCTTTAACATATACATCAGCTAACCAAGGAGTTAATTCTTTTTTTATATCCATATCATGTTCTATAATAGAAGCAGTTCCAATGGCTTCATCATTTTCTAGCGCTATAAAAGTAGTTGGAATAGTTTTCTTTACCAATCTATTATAAATTCTTTTTTCCCAAACTTCTTTACCATATTCATAATTATCTCCCCATTGTTTATATAACCAATCAATAACTTCTTCTATATTTTCTTTACTATCAGCTAAATATTTTATTTCCATATTAATCTCCTCCTAAAAATGCTTAATTTAATTATTCTATTTAAATTAACTTTTTCCTTTATCATATCCTCAACATTTTTCATTTTTATCATATAATAATATAGCTTTAATATCAGGAGGTGACTAATATGGGAAATTACAATAATGGATGTGACGATAATTGTTCATTTATTATTTTCTTAATTTTAATTTTATTACTACTTGGCGGTTGGGAATAATATAAAAAAATGAGCTGACCAAATGGTCAGCTTTCACTTTTAATCCATTTTATATTAAAAAGAATTTCAAAAAAAACTTAAGATCAGTTTACAAATTCAAAAAAATATATTATAATAAATAAGGCAATAAGGGAATGGCTGTGCCCAAGGTGGGCACCCTGGACTTCAAATCCAGTGGCAGGCAGGCGGTCCTGTCTGTGGTGGGT
>JBNJDL010000108.1:0-7535 GCA_051744825.1 Bacillota bacterium
CCATCATATTCCAAGAAAGGAGCTATTTTTCTAACCCTTTCATTAATATTTCTATGATACATTATTCTACTTTCATTATTAATATCAGTATTTAATAAAAACTTTAGATTACTATTTCTTACTGTAAAAACTAATTTTCTTAATATATTATTTAATTTAACTCCCCCACTACCTTCATAAGATGTTTCGACATTGTTATCTCCTTGTGGATAATGAAATTCTGCAGAATCAGTATTTCCTATAACATAATTATCTGTTCTTTCACCATAGTAAATAGCACTATTATTTAATTCTATGTCAGTATTATTTTTAGGAGGAATATCATTAATATAAAAATCTGGTAAACCTTGTTTGCTTACACTATTTACTGGGCTCATTGCCAGACCATAACCATGAGTATATTTTAAAGTTTGATTAATCCAGGTCTGTGCTTCTGATGAAAGATTATTTTGATTTAATTCTCTTACAGAAAGCATTACCTGTTTATAATCACCATTAACTTTATAGCGATCAGTATCTATATTTGCAAATTCATAATATTGTCGTAATTCTTGTAACTGGCTATAAGTAGATTTTAAAGGCCTAGAATCCCATAATCTAATATTAGAAATTACTTCTTCGTTATCATAAAAATTATCTTCATTTAAATTATTTTTTAGCGTAAAATCTCTTTTATCAACCTGATCAAGATTATATGCTTTTAAGGTCATATCTATATTATTACTAATATATTTACTTTCTAATTGAATTTCATTAGGCTCTACTCTAAATTGTTGAATAAAAGCAGGATATAATGAACCAAAAATAAGTGAAGCAATTAACCATAATCCTACTCCATATATAATGCTTTTATAATTTTTTCTAAATAAACTAAATAAAACTAAAATTCCAATTGCAAGAGCTATGAAAAATAAGATTCTTAAACCAACTAAATTTGCATTTATATCTGTATAACCTGCACCAAATACTAAGCCTCTTTTAGAATATAGTAAGTCATACATTCCTAAACGATAATCCCAGGCTTTTAAAAATAAAAATGCAGCAATTAAAATTGTAATATGAGTTTTCGCTCTATTAGATAATTTTACACCTAATTCTTTTATACCATTAATTCCTGAAGCTAAAATATAGATAATCCCAACAACTATAACATTTAAAATAACTAAAACCATTCCCATTTCTTTAATAAAGCTTAAAAATGGTAAGCTAAAAACATAAAAAGATAAGTCTTTAGCAAATATTGGATCAGTAATATTAAAAGGGGCTTGATTAAAATATTTTAATACAATTTTCCACAAATCTTGACTTATTGAACTGAACAAGAATCCTAAAACTATACTTGCAAAAATATAAATATAATTTATTCTTTTCTTATTTATCCAATCAAAAAATTTGTTATCATTTGCTGAAAATAATGATTCTACATTGTCATCTTGATTATTACTAATTGCAGCAAAATTTAAAAATGGTTTTTTAGTGAAATGTAAATTAATATAAATTATAACTGTAAAGATTATGCCAATTATTAATCTTAACCCATAATTAGACAATAACCTAACTAAATAGCTTTGTAAAAATCCTAAATTTTGAAACCATAAAATATCTGTATAAATTTTGGAACCTGCAAAAATGAAAATTAAAAATGCTATTAAAACAATAAATACTGTGGATAAAATAACTTTAAAACTTTTTTTCATAAAAAACACCTCATTAAATCAATAATTTTTTTTGATAAATTTATTTTTATAAAAATCAAATAAATCTTTTACGCTTTCTATATCTTTTAATATTTTATGAAAAGATATAACTTCATTTATATCTATTTTTGACCTATTAAATACCTTTTTTCTCTTTAATTCTGAACTTTCATTAATAATAAAATCTTCATTATCAGCAGGATTATCTTCTAAAAATTGATATCTAACCTCATTACAAGTAGGACAGGTAAATGCTATAAAAGATTTACCCCTATATTTACCAATTCTATTATCAAAATTTCCAATTCCCAATATATTTTTCCTTAATATTTCTGAACCACATTTATGACAGTGTATCTTTTGCATAATCCCCTCTCCCTTCTTTTTATATTTATATTTCTAATTCAATAAATTTAAAACTAAAATCAGGGGACTTACAATAGATAAAATATTAAGAATTAACTTAATTCTAAAGCTCTTTTTTCAACTTCATTAAAAACTTTATTAGAATCAATATTTAATAATTTGTTGTTTTCAATTAAAACATCACCATTGACAATTACAGTATCAATTTTTGGGAAATTAGCTGAATAAAATAGATTTGATAAATTATTATGATGTGGATAAAAATATGATGAATCATTAACATTTATTAAAAGTATGTCTGCTAAATATCCCTTTTTTATTCTTCCTAGCTTATCAATATTTAAAGCTTTAGCTCCATTAATAGTCAACATTTCTAATAAATCATTAATATTGATTAAAGAAGGATCTTTATTTATTACTTTTTGTAAATAAGCTGCCATTTTGGCTTCTTCTAATAGATTGAGATTATTATTACTTGAAACACCATCAGTACCTAAACTTACTAAAATATCTTGATTTAGCATTTTAGAAATACTGGCTATTCCACTACCTAACTTCATATTACTTAATGGATTATGGGCTACGCCTACTTTGTTTTTAGCTAAAATATCTATCTCCTCATCATCAAGATAAATACAATGAGCAGCCAATACATTTGTCTCAGAGAATATTCCTAAATCATCTAAATATTTAGTAGGTGTAGTGTTATATTTTTCTTTAATTATATTAACTTCATTTTCTGTTTCTGCAAGATGGATGTGTAAAGGAATATTTAATTCTTTTGCATTTTTAGCTATTTTAATTAAATAATCACTTGAACAAGTATATGGTGAGTGAGGAGCTAACATGGTAGTTATACGGTTATTAGCTTTGTTATTCCATTTTTGGGCAAAATTAATTGATTTTTTCAAACCTTCTTCACCATCATTTTCTTCAATTAATCCTTCACTTAAAACAGCTCTAATTCCTGTTTCTTTAACAACTTTGGCTGTTTCTTCCATATTAAAATACATATCTGAAAAAGTTGTTGTTCCTGTTTTTAACATTTCAATTACAGCTAATTTACTACCCCAATAAAAATCTTTTTCTCTTAGTCTCCCTTCAAATGGCCAAATCTTATCTTCAAGCCAAGTTTGTAAAGGTAAGTCATCTGCATAACCACGTAGTAAAGTCATAGCAGCATGAGTATGAGTATTAATTAAACCTGGAATAGCAATTTTATTTTTAGCATCAATTATCTTTTCAAAATTATTATCATTTTTGTTATCAAAATCTTTCATAAAACCTACTTTTTTTATTATACCATTTTTTATGATAATATATCCATTTTCAATTATTTTATGACTTTTTTCCACTGTATAAATTTCTTCAATATTTTTTATTAAGATACTCATATTCTCCTCCTATCTTTACTATTTTAAAATAATTATTTTTTTTATTCTATATATATATTTCGATAAAATCTTATATTTTCCTTTACTCTTTAACAATATTTACAATAATAACTTCTTCATTTGTAATATTTGGAGAATTGTATTTTTTATTTACTATTTTTTCTATTTTTTTATTTATGATTTTAGATAATGTATTTAGATTATTAAGATAATAACTACCAGTTATATTATTAATTAAATCATGACCATTAATATTTATTATATTACTTTCTCCTAAAGCTAAATTTATTTTATTAACTAATTCTTCTGTTATAACTGAATATAAATCATTAAAATTATCTTTTTTATGATTTAATATTATCGTTAACTTATCATCATTATTAATTTCAGAATATTTTTCTAACTTTTCTCTAATATGCTTTTTTGTCTTTAATTGATTTAAATAATCATTAATACCCTTTTTTAATAAAGGTTTTATCTTTTTTATTGAAGGTATTAATAAGTGCTCATTTAATACAAAACCACAATTACATTTAACTTTAAATTCTAATATATTTTTAACATTATTAACTTCACAATATTTTGGGAAAAAATCGTCAATGTGCTTCATAATTGGTTGAAGTCCATATGATGATCTTATTATATTAATTTTTGATAATAACTGCAAAACTCTATATTCATCCAAACTATGGAGCTCATTACGAAATTTATTCATTTTAGCTTGATATTTTTTATGTTCTTCTAAGTATACAGCAATATATTTTTCTTTAAATGTTTGTAATTCTTCTATAAAACAATCAAAAACTGTTTTTACTGTCATCAAAGTTAGTAAGTGCTCGAATTTTTTTAAAATGGTAAATAAAGCGATTCTTAATTCTTCAAAACCACTAACAGGAAGTGCTATTCTTTTAATATATTGAAAATATTCAGTTAGTAAACGATCATTTCTATTATTATAAAATGAATCAACCTTTTTTAACAAAATAATATCTCTTTTGAATTTTTTGAAATTTCCAAATATATCTTTGATAGCTTGTAAAATTTTTTTAAAAGCAATTATTGCATTATTATTTGGAGAAAAAAAATCTTTTTCAAATAAACTATTTAAGCGATATAAGGGATGATTAACTTTTTTTATTAATTTTTCTTGATCTAAATTAAAACATAAATTAATATTTAATCTAATTAATTTTTTAATTTTTTTCTGCCATTTACTACGAATTTTTAGCAGTTCATTCCATAAAAATAATAAATTATCATTATTGTTCTCATATTTACTAATATCATAATCAAATTCACTAAATATTAATAAGACTTTTGACCAATCTTCTAAATCAAGAATTTTTGCATTCATTTTATACCCTCCATTATATAGTATAAAATATATCTAATGAAAAATTTTCCTATTATATATTTATACTAATCTAAAAAAATTCCTTTATTTGGAGGTATTATTTTTTTTATAAGCCTTTACAAAATAATCAATTGCAGATATTAAATTTAATGGTATTACAAAATATAACAGAAAATTTGATAAAGAATTAATATTTAATATTCTTGCAGCTAAAGCAATATATAAAATAGCAATAGAAATTTTTCCTAATATTGAAGGATTGATAAAATTTTTTCCTAATAAATAAGCAATAGAAGAACTAAAAAATATAATTAACTCTCTAGTAAGTAAAATAATAGCAACAAACTTTGGTATAAAATCTACATAAATAAGAAGACTTAAAATACTAATAACAGTCAATTTATCAGCTAAAGGATCAATTAATTTCCCTAACTTAGTTTGCATATTAAACTTTCTAGCTATATATCCATCAATTAAATCTGTTGATACTGCTATAATAAATATAATTCCGCTTAAAACATAATTATCAACTAAAAAAAAGTAAATATAAAATGGTATAGCAAAGATTCGAAATAAAGATAATAAATTTGGAATACTCAGCATAAATGTCCTCCTAAAACTATTAAAATATTAAAAATTAATCAAGCACTATGGTAATTTCCACAGTGCTTGAAAACGTCAAACATAAAATTTAAAAAATTTTTACTCTTCCTGGGTTTCATCTACAAAAGCTCTTTCACCTAATTTGTTATCAAACATATAGAGACCATTACCAGATTCTCCAATCATATTCATTTTATCGATTATTTCTTCTACTGAAGCTTCTTCCTCTACCTGCTCATCAACAAACCATTGTAAAAATGACTTAGTTGCATGATCATTTTCTTCAATAGCTAAATCAACTAAATCATTAATCATTGCTGTAACCTTTTGTTCATGGTTATAAGCATCTTTAAATGCTTCAATTGGGGCTTCCCATTCAACATCTGGAGCATCTATTGAATCCAAAATCACTCTTCCGCCTCTTTCATTTAAGTAATCATAAAACTTTCTGGCATGAGTTAATTCTTCTTCTGCTTGAACATCCATCCAATTAGCAAATCCACCTAAACTTATTGCTTCAAAATAAGCTGCCATAGATTGATAAAGATATGCAGAATATATCTCTGCATTAATTTGTTCATTTATTGCATCTTCTAATTTACTAGAAATCATTTCTATTCCTCCTTTGTATTTAAAATTAACAATTGTCTTGTATATATATTTTAACTTTTTTTGCACAATTATTCAAGTATTTATTTAATGCCAGTCAATAAATATAAAAACTAATACAGTATATAATTCTAATCGTCCAAGGAACATACAAACTATCAAAACAATACGAGCAAATGGCGTTAAAGAAGCAAAAGAGTTTAATGGCCCTATTAACTTTAATCCTGGACCAACATTTCCTAGACAAGAAACAGTAGCAGATAAAGCAGAAATAAGGTCAAGTCCGGTAACAGTTAAAAGAATAATTGCAATACAAATTATAAAAAAGTACAAAAAAAAGAAAATTAATGTGTTTTTAGTTAAATCACTACTAATTATTTCATTATTTATTGTTATATTATTACTAATTCCTGGATGTAATAATTTTTTCATTTCATTTTTAACTGTTTTAAATAAAATAATAATTCTTATTATTTTTATTCCACCTGCTGTTGAACCAGCACAACCACCAATAACCATTAGAATTAATAATAACCATCTACTAAAAGAAGGCCAAAGATCAAAATTAATCGTTGCATATCCTGTAGTAGTAATAACAGAGATTACTTGAAAAAGCGCATAACGAAACGATTCAAATATATTTTTATAAATTTCAAAATTTAAATTTATAGTAATTGCCAAAGTAAAAATAATAATTATTATAATATAAAATTGTAACTCTTCATTTTTAAAAAAAGTATTTTTCTTATTTTTAAAAGCATAATATAATGAAAAATTTATTCCGGATAAAAACATAAATATAATTACTATAATTTCTAATTTTAGGCTATTATAGATTTTTATACTAAAAGGTGATAGAGAAAAACCTCCAGTAGATATTGTACCAAAAGAGTGAATGATACTATCAAATAATGGCATGCCAAAATAAAATAATAAAATAATTTCTATAAGTGTAAAAATTCCATAAATAAATAATATTAAACTAGCAGTATCTTTTATTGTTGCTTTAATTCGATTTTCAAAAAAACCAGTGTTTTCTCTATTATATAAATGAATATTTCCAGTTAATTCAGGCATCAAAACAATTACCATTGCAATTATACCCATGCCACCAATCCAATGTATAAAACTTCTCCAAAATAAAATTGAATAACTTATATATTCTAAGGAATTAATAGCAGTTGCTCCAGTTGTTGTTAATCCAGAAACACTTTCAAAAAATGCATTTAGAGGACTATTAAATAAGCCTGAAAGATAAAATGGAATGGCAGAAAATAATGAAGCCATAAGCCATGAGCTAAAAACAGTAATATAACCATCTTTATATGTAAAATATTGATTTGGTGTAGAAAAAAGTTTAAATACACTTGCAAATAAAAAAGTTATTCCGCTACAAAAAATAAATACAAATATTTCTTTTTCATTGTATAAAATTGCAATTATAAGAGGAAAAATCATAAAAAAAGAAATTAAAAATAAAATATTCGAAATAACATTTAAAAGACCTTTAAT